>JAKEGK010000034.1 GCA_022627515.1 Gammaproteobacteria bacterium | reverse complement strand
TTCAGGAAAAGACGGCAAACGGGTGGCCGGACTAATGCCTTCCGGGAATCCCGCTTCTGATGTCAGATATCGTGGTGGCTGGAGTGTGGAATAAATGGAATAAAAGAATCCCTTTCCATCGTCGTAACTATTATATAGAAACAATGGAAAGGGATTTGTGTAGCCCGCCAACGCGGTTTATGTTGCCGCTGTTACGCGGCGTGGGCGCGAACATTGGAACCGCCGTTTACCCGTTTGTTCCTCTTGGCGGTTACCGCTTTATTTGCCACGGCGGGAGCGTCGTGCGCACCAAAGATACCGGTCAGCACCAGGGCGGCGCCGATCAAGGGCAGAACAGCCCAGCCACCCAGGGGTGCGGAGCTGGCCATGGTTGCGATAATCAGGCCGCTGCCGATAGTTACATTTGCTATACGGATAATTGAACTTGACATGGATTTATCTCCTCATTGAGTCATGGTTAAAAATCAACAGCCTTTATATTTGCTGTATCATTTGCTTCTGTTTAGTTAGAGGATTCGAGGATGAATGGAAAGTTATGGTTTGCTTAAGGGAAGCTTAAGGCCGCACTTGAAGCGCTGCCGCTTAATTATTCTTGTAATAAAGACGGATATTAAAAACCGGTTCGATTTCCAATCGGAATAGTGAATAAAATCAGGCCAGAGATAACCCGCAATATCACGGGTAATTCCCTGGCCTGCGGGCATGCTTCAAAGACAAACTACAACGTGATGTCTCCCGGAAAAATAAAGAGGCAACTGAAATCAAAGTTGGTGTATATCGGAATATAAGTGGCGTTATTCCATGAATTGTACTCAACCAGCGAATAATCCTTATCGATAACCGCGCCAATCCAGTAAGCCGTGCTGCAATTGAGATTGCCGGGAATTGTGACGTTCCAGGCGGATGTCAGTACATTATCCGGTGACAACCCGATGCTGCGTGTCGTCAACAACGTATCAATCGTCGAGATGGTGCTGTTGGTGGAAACGTAGTAACCGGTATCCTCATACTGGTAATCGTTGCCGTTGTTTTCAAACGTGAGTTCCACGCGCACGGATTGGCCGCGGTTAACGTTGTAACGCTTTTCACCATTGACCCAGCTGTATGGCAATTCGGCAAGCGTGGAAGGATCCAGCAAACGGGTGCGGTCGTGACTGCTGTACTCGCCGCTGGCGCCGGTGTACCGCCAGTGCACGACACCCACATCCTGCGTTCCGTCGCCGCCGTACAGAAATACCGCGCCATCATCGGCGTCTTCGCCAAAATATGCGTACGCGCTCTCGCCATTGGTGCTGACATGGTCCCAATCCTGCCCCATGATGTTGTATTCATCCGCTTCATGCCCCAGGCCAATGCCGTGGCCGAGTTCATGCAGCAAGGTGGTCTGGAATGGACGGCCCGTGCCGCCATAATTGGTTTGGGTTGTCTTGCTGGTGGATGTGGTCCAGGTCACGGAGCTGTCCATGCGGATATCAATTTCAGTCAGGTTGCAGGAGCCATTCCACCACAGGGAAGTGACTCCCGGCGGACTGATGTTTTCAATCCAGATTTCACTGTAACCGTTATTTAGCGACGGCGGATAGGAATCGATGACCAGGTTAAACGTAAAATTACTCGCGTTATCATTTAAGCGCGCGATGGCATCATATAATGCCGATTCCAGCCCGCTGCCAACCGGAAAGCTGGCGCGGTTGGCATAGATGGTTTTGGATGTTCCGCTCCATTTTGCGCTGCCGCTGCCGCAGCCGTAGGTTGTATACGCGTTGGCATATCCCGCGGTTAACAGGCCGGCGATTGCCACGACAGGTGCAATAAATGTTTTCATAATAGTTTCTCCTAAATAAAAACTGGTCAATTGAAATTATTGAATCACCGGATCACCGCCGTTGCGGCGCATGGCGTCCAGTTCAGCTTTCTCCTGTTCCGTTGCTGGTTCCTCCGCGGGGATATCGGTTTCAGGTTCGGCGATTGTGACCGGCTTCGGCGCCGGCAACGTGAAAGGCCGGTTCTTGTCGGCGGTTTTCGCCACGCGCGTTTTTCCTGCTGGATCATTGGAAGAAGCCCGGCTGATTCGATCGCGGGCTATGGAAATGAAGACATCGGAATCCAGGTGTTCGCTGGAGGCGTATGTAAACGGTTGTCTGGTATCCGCGCCTTCATCAACGTCCAGGCTGGAATCGCGGTGCGAGCGGCGGGTAAATTTCTGGCCGCCGATGGTGAATGCCGTGAATTCTTCACGCGCCTCGGCCCGGCCGAGGACCAGTTGACCTTTTTCATTGCGCAGCAGTTGCTGTCCATACTCGTTGTAAATCCTGCTGTCCACAACGCGAAACCTGCCGTTTACGCAATCCACCAGAGGGCATTCTTCAGAGCCGTTCATGGTAACAAACAAAATATCCTCATCACCAATATTGAACTGAGGCAACTGCTGCACCAGCATGATGTCACCTTTATCGTTTGGACCACCCATGAAACGCAGGGTGAAGGTGCGGCGTTTGGCATCACCCGGATTGCCGAATAACACATCGTCTACGGAAAATGTAACGAAAGTATGAGGAATGGGTGAGTTACCGTTATATGACTGTGAGCCGCGGTAATCAATTTCGATTACCTTGCCGCGAAATACCAGGTCCGCCTGGCTGGCCATATTGCCAATATCAAAATTGGCGGTGATATGGTGGGCAACAGCCTGCTGGGCCAGCATTGCGCCTCCAATGACAATTGAAAATTTTCTTAGCATGGGGTTTCTCCTTCAAGCGTTGACGAAATAAAAACGAATTTGAGGCGCATACAACGAACGCGGAAGCGTTGCAGCGGGGTCATGGTATTGAAGAGGCGCTACAGAGACCTTACATTGCGGAATTTTTACGAAACGGGATTTGGTGAGCATGAGACTCGAAAAAGCCTGCAAGGAGCGGTAAGACACCACCCGCGCGGGAAAAGATTATTCTTGCATGTAAAATATTGCGGTATAATGTTCCGCTGTTTCTCTACCGGATTGTGATTACTTTCATGTTGCTCGCCAAACTCACCAACGCCTCCCTTGCTTACGGTGTCCATCACTTGCTGGATAACGTGGAATTCCAGATAAACGACAACGAGCGCATTTGCGTCATCGGCCGCAACGGTACCGGTAAAACCTCGTTGCTCAATGTGATTGCGAACCACGCTGCCGTCGACAGCGGTGAAGTATGGTGCCGCGCGGGTTTGCGCATCGCTTACTTAACGCAGGAAATTAGCGAACATCCGGATATGGATGTTTACAGTGTCGTGGCGGGCGGATTGCCGCAGGCGGGCGGATTACTGGCGGAGTATCACGCCGTGTCACACCGAATCGCCATCGCAGCAGGTGACGATCCGGCGCTGTTGAAAAAGCTCGCGCAATTGCAGCAACAGCTCGAACACCATGATGGCTGGAATCTGGACCAGAAGATATCAACCGTCTGCACCCAGCTCGACGTGCCAATAGATGAAATTATCGCGGATCTGTCGGGCGGAACACAACGGCGCGTGCTGTTGGCCAAAGCGTTGGTGAGTGATCCCGATTTACTCCTGCTCGACGAACCGACCAATCATCTGGATATCGAGCGTATCCAGTGGCTGGAAGATTTTTTAATGAATTTCCGGGGCTCGTTAATCTTTGTCACGCACGACCGTTTGTTCCTGCAGCACCTTGCAACCCGTATTGTTGAATTGGACAGGGGCGCGCTGACCAGTTATCCCGGCAATTATGCGCAATACGTAACCGCCAAACAAAAAGCCCTCGAAGAAGAACAAATACAGAACGCCCAGTTTGATAAAAAACTCGCGGAAGAAGAGCGTTGGATACGGCAGGGTATCAAGGCGCGCAGAACCCGGAACGAAGGCCGGGTGCGCGCGTTGAAAGCCTTGCGGCGCGAGCGTTCACAGCGCCGCGAAGTAACCGGTAACGTCAAATTGAACCTGGAAGCGGCGCAACAATCCGGCAAACTGGTGGCGGAGCTAAAAGATGTTTCTTTTGCCTATGCCGGCGGGCAGCCGGTTATAAAACATTTTTCCACGCGCATCATGCGCGGCGACCGTATAGGCATAATCGGGCCCAATGGCTGTGGCAAAAGCACTTTAATAAAATTGCTCATGAATCAGCTTCAGCCTCAATCCGGCAGGATTGATACGGGCGCCAATCTGCAAATACTGTATTTCGATCAACAACGCGAACAGCTCGATCCTGATAAGAGCGTTATCGATAATCTTGGCCTGGGCGCCGACCATGTGACGATTAACGGCAAGTCGCGTCATGTAATCGGTTATCTGCAGGATTTTCTGTTTTTACCGCAACGGGCTCAATCGCCGGTGCGCGCCTTGTCCGGCGGAGAAAAAAACCGGCTGTTGCTGGCGCGCTTGTTTACAAGGCCGGCCAATTTACTGATCATGGATGAGCCGACCAATGATCTGGATGTGGAAAGCCTAGAGTTACTCGAGGAATTGATCAGTGAATTTTCGGGGACCATAATTCTGGTCAGTCATGACCGCGCTTTTTTAGATAACATTGTCAGCAGCGTGTGGGTGTTTGAAGGCAATGGAATCATTGAGGAGTATGTCGGTGGCTACAGCGACTGGCATGAGCATTACCGCAGGCGGATGGCTGCGGACAACACCGTAACCGCCGCGCTCAAACCGGAAGTAAAAACAAAAACCGCGCCATCCGCCGAAGCGGCGCAAACAAAAAAACTTTCCTACAGGGAACAACGCGAGCTGGAAACACTGCCGGGCGAGATCGAAAATCTGGAAACGGAAAAACAGCAGCTTGAACAACAAATGGGGCGGAGTGATTTTTATCAGCAGGAACAGGCGCGCATCAAATCCAGTCTGCAGCGTCTGGAAGAAATCAATGCCCGGCTGGATGGTGCGTATCAGCGCTGGGAGCAGTTGGAGAACCGGAACTAGTTCTCATTTTTACCCAATGAACAAAATAGTAACAACACTCCAACCTCGTTAATTATCAACGGGTTATTGTCAAAAATGTGACAAATCTGTATCCTTAATGTATCTTTTCTGTAAATATTTTGTATCTGTACTACAATAAATCCTATGTATATTGCAATTATTGAAGACGATCCCAGTCAGGCCAAGCTGCTTTCGTTATGGCTGGAAAAAGCGGGCCATGCGTGCAAGGTATTTCCGCGTGGCAAAACTTTTATCGAAAGCGCCGGCAATGAAGAGTTTGATTTGCTGATCATTGACTGGGTATTGCCGGATATTAATGGCGATGACGTGTTGCGCTGGGCGCGTAACAATCTCGGATGGGAAATACCCATTATCTTCATGACTTTTCGTGACGCCACGGATGATATCGCAAAGATCCTTCATCTCGGCGCGGACGATTATATTTCCAAGTCGGTTGACCGCAAGGAACTACTGGCGCGTATCAGCACCCTGCAGCGCCGGGCAAAGTTTTCACCGCAATCCCACAGCATAATTAAAATCGGCAATTACGTAGTCGATAACTCGCAACATAAAATCATTTTTAATGGCGAGGAAATCAAACTGACGCCCAAGGAATTCAAACTCGCCTATTACCTGTTTAAAAACATCAATCAATTACGCACCCGCGCCGATTTACTGGCCAATGTCTGGGGACGTAATGCAGAAATCAGTACCCGCACCGTAGATATTCATATCAGCCGACTGCGTAAAAAATTACGGGTTGACGAAGATGCGAACTGGAAACTGGAAGCCGTCTCCAGCATGGGATATCGTTTATCTTATGATTCAAGAGAAGTCAGCACTGCGGCAAGTTAATCCATAAAAAACATAACCTTTTTTAAAATAGCATTTCCAAAGTACAGTGGCTGAATAACAATTTTATTGTTTGCAATTCACCACCGCCAGCAAATAAAACCAGGAGGACAAATGAAAGAGCCGGGGCAAGGCTTGTATATCGTTCTTATCAGTATTCACGGACTGGTCCGGGGGAAAAATCTGGAACTGGGCCGTGACTCGGATACCGGCGGGCAGATTAAATACGTGGTGGAACTCGCGCGCGCCCTGGGCAAACACCCGGCCGTTGACCGGGTTGACCTGATAACCCGCCGCGTCATTGACCGGAAAGTTGATCCTGATTATCCCGAGCAGCATGAAGTGCTCAGCGATAAAGTGACTATCGTGCGTTTGCCGTGCGGACCGCGGCGTTACCTGCGCAAGGAAGTTTTATGGCCCCATCTGGATGTCTTCGTCGATAATGTGTTAAAGCATCTGGGCAGCGTGGCGCGCGTGCCGGATATCGTGCATGCGCACTATGCCGATGCCGGCTATGTGGGCAGCCGCATGGTGCAGCTATTGGGCGTGCCGTTGATTTTCACCGGACATTCCCTGGGCCGCGTGAAAAAGCAGCGCTTGCAGGAAACGGGCAGCAAAGCCGCGGCCATTGAATCCCAGTATAATATCTCGCAGCGCATCGAAGCGGAAGAAATCGCCCTGGGCAACGCCAACCTGGTGATAACCAGCACCCACCAGGAAGTGGAAGAACAGTATGAACTGTACGACAACTACCAGCCGCGCCGCATGATGGTGATTCCTCCCGGGGTTGAAGTGGAGCGCTTCCACCCACTGGAAGCAGGTAAAGCAAAAAAAGCGCCCATCAAATCCCAGCTGGACCGGTTTCTCAAACATCCCGAACGCCCGATAATACTCGCTATATCCCGGCCCGATGAACGCAAAAACATCGCCGCGCTGATTCAAGCCTTTGGTGAACATTCACAGTTACGGGAACTCGCCAACCTGGTAATTGTGGCAGGCAACCGCGATGATATTTCGGTCATGGACAAAGGATCACGCGCGGTGTTGTCCGGCATCCTGGAGTTGATCGACAAGTATGATCTATATGGCCATATTGCTTATCCCAAACATCACGAGCCGGCGGATGTGGCGGACCTTTACCGGCTTGCGGCGCAGTCAAAAGGCGTTTTTGTGAATCCGGCATATACCGAACCATTTGGATTGACTTTGATAGAAGCGGCGGCCAGCGGTGTGCCTGTCGTGGCAACGCACGACGGCGGGCCGCGGGATATTCTTGGAGCCTGCAAAAACGGCCTGTTGATTGATCCACTGGATACCCGCGATATTCCCGGCGCGTTATTGAAAGTGCTGACCGATAAAAGCCAATGGGAACAAATGTCAAAGAACGGCCTCGCCGGTGCGCACAAGCACTACACCTGGGACAGCCACGTAAAAAAATATATTGGCGCCGTTAAAAATGTGCTCGGCAATTCCCGGCGGGTAACGGATGTAACGGCGAGCAGGAAGAACCGCTTGCCAACATTGGACCGCCTGTTGATATGCGATATTGACAACACATTGATTGGCGACCAGGCTGCCATGCAGCATTTATTGAATACTATCGACCGCACCAATGGCAAAGTGGGTTTTGGCGTGGCCACCGGGCGCAATATCGAAAGCACTGTCAAAGTGCTGGCGGAGTATAATGTGCCGACACCGGACTTGTTCATAACCTCGGTCGGCAGCGAAATTCATTACGGTCACCGCATGGTGGAAGATACCGACTGGAAAAAACACATCAACTATCTCTGGAAACCCGCGGTCATTAAAGAATTGATGAACCGGTTTCCGGGGTTGAAAATGCAACCCGCAACCGAACAGCGGGAATTCAAGATCAGTTACAACGT
This sequence comes from Gammaproteobacteria bacterium, assembly GCA_022627515.1. Taxonomy (GTDB): domain Bacteria; phylum Pseudomonadota; class Gammaproteobacteria; order SZUA-152; family SZUA-152; genus JAKEGK01. The sequence continues at coordinate 13,176 of JAKEGK010000034.1, read as the reverse complement.
CAATCCGGATCACTTGCCACCCATGCGTGAAATCAGCGCCTTCCTGCGGCAAAACGATATCCATATCAAAATGGTTTATTCGCACCAGGCCTTTCTTGACCTGATGCCGATGCGCGCAACGAAAGGCCTGGCGGTGCGCTATATTGGCATGAAATGGGGCATTCTGCCGGAACGTAGTCTGGTGGCGGGTGATTCCGGAAACGACGAGGAAATGCTCAAAGGCAACACGCTGGGCGTTGTGGTCGGTAATTACAGCAAGGAATTGGCGAAACTCAAGGACCGGGATCTGATTTATTTCGCGCAGCAACCTTTTGCCAGGGGAATCATCGAAGGCATACATTACTATAGTTTTCTCAATGATCTGTTTCCCCCGGCGGATGACCAGGGCGAATTGCAGGAATGGGCAGTGGTTGATGAGTTGTCGGAATAGCTGGATATGAGTTGCCTGCGGTTAACATCTATCAATCAATAACAATCAACTAATAGCAAAGAGAACCTCAATGCTGGAACTGTTAAGTGAAATCGTAAAACAACACCGGGACCAGATTTACTCATTATTACGCTCCTATTTCTCGCTGGGCCGTCCGTTTTTATTGCGCTCCGATTTGTGGGATGTGTTTGAGGCCCATTGCCAGCAAACCGGTAAAGGTCAAGGTATCTGCACCGAAACCTTCAGGCGGTTTATCGCCTGTTGTCAGGAAGCGGTACTGGAAGATCCATGGATTTATTTTGCCGTGCGCGAGCGCATCGGCCGCTGGACGTATGTGTGGATCCACGTGGAAGCACTGCAGCATGAAGCCGTTACAGTTTCCCAGTTTCTTGCTTTCAAGGAGCGTATTGTGACTGGCGTTGATAATGCCGTCAGATGGCCGCTGGAACTCGACCTCGGTCCCTTCAATCGGGAATTTCCCAAGCTAAGCGAATCCCGTTCCATTGGGCGCGGTGTGGAATTCCTGAACCGGCGTTTGTCCAGCCAGTTGTTCCAGTCGCTCGGGCAGGGTGACAGAAAGCTGCTGGATTTTCTCCGGGTACATCAGTGCAAGGGTCAGCAGCTGATGTTAAATGACCGGATTAAGGATGTGGCGGCGCTGTCATCCGCGTTACGCCAGGCGGAAGAGTACTTATCCCTGCAGAGCGATGACGCAAACTGGGATGCGGTCAAACATGAAATGCAAGGGCTGGGTTTTGAAGCGGGATGGGGCAATACCGCCGCGCGCATGCGCGATACCATTGTGTTGTTATCCGATATTCTCGAAGCCCCGGCGCCCGTCAATCTGGAGAAGTTTCTCAGCCGCGTTCCCATGATTTTCAGTCTTGCCATTTTGTCGCCGCATGGTTTCTTCGGCCAGTCGAATGTGCTGGGATTGCCGGATACGGGAGGGCAGGTGGTGTACATCCTGGATCAGGTGCGGGCGCTGGAAAAAGAAATGCGCCAGCGGTTATCCGAGCAGGGTCTGGATATTGAGCCGCAAATCGTGGTAGTGACACGCCTGATTCCGGAAGCGCAAGGGACCACCTGTAATCAGCGCCTGGAATCCATCATTGGTACGCAAAACGCCCGCATATTGCGCATTCCCTTCCGCTACGAATCGGGCGAAATCGTACAGCAATGGATATCCCGTTTCGAAGTTTGGCCCTACCTGGAACGTTATGCCGAAGAAACGGGTAATGATTTGCTGGCCGAATTGAACGGGCGTCCGGATTTGATAATCGGTAACTATTCCGACGGTAATCTGGTGGCCACACTGCTGGCGCATAAACTCCATGTCACCCAGTGCAATATTGCGCATGCGCTGGAAAAAACCAAATACCTGTATTCAGACCTTTATTGGCAGCACAATGAAGCGCAATATCATTTTTCCTGCCAGTTTACCGCTGACCTGGTGGCAATGAACGCGGCGGACTTTATCATCACCAGCACTTATCAGGAAATCTCCGGCAACGACGAAAGCGCCGGGCAGTACGAAAGTTACAGTGCGTTCACCATGCCTGCCTTGTACCGCGTGGTTAACGGCATCAATGTCTATGATCCCAAGTTTAATATTGTTTCCCCCGGCGCCGACGCCGATGTTTATTTTTCTTTCCGCAATACTGAGCGCCGCATGCATGGCCTCCACGAGGAAATTTCCCGTTTGATTTTCCAGGACACTGACAATGCGCACATCCGTGGACAACTGGATGACCCGGAAAAACCCATCATCTTCACCATGGCCCGGCTCGATGCTATCAAGAACATTGCCGGTTTGACGGAGTGGTACGGACAAAATGAGAAATTGCGAAAACATGCAAACTTTGTTGCTGTGGCCGGATATATCGATGCATCTCACTCAGCTGATGAAGATGAGCGCGCGCAAATCCATCGCATGCACGAACTGATGACGCAATATGATCTGGACAAACAGATGCGCTGGATCGGCATGCGCCTGGACAAGCAATTAAGCGGTGAATTGTATCGTTTCGTCGCGGATCACCGCGGCGTGTTTGTGCAGCCGGCGCTGTTCGAAGCCTTTGGCCTGACCGTGATTGAAGCGATGAGCAGCGGCTTGCCCACTTTTGCCACCTGTTTCGGCGGGCCGCTGGAGATCATCGAAAACGGCGTGTCCGGGTTTCATATCGACCCTAATCATGGAAATATTTCCGCGGAGCTAATTGCGGATTTTTTTGAAAAATGCCGTAATGATGCAATCTGGTGGGAGCGGATTTCCGAAGGCGGACTGCGGCGGGTTGAACAACGTTATACCTGGAAATTGTATGCGGAACGCATGATGACCCTGTCGCGTATTTATGGCTTCTGGAAATATGTCACCAACCTGGAACGGGATGAAACCCGCCGTTATCTGGAAATGTTTTATGCCTTGCAGTACCGGCCTTTGTCGGAAAAAATTGCGCAGCAGAAGAATTAGTTAAGAACTAATGGCGTTTCCGGTTGGACACATGCGTTGCGCGGCACTGGCTGCCAATTTTTAAGAGGGGTTTCCTGTGAATATCATAGAAGACATGCAACCCGTTATCCTTGGTGAGGTGTTATTTGACTGTTTCCCTGACGGCGCGGCGGTGCTGGGTGGCGCGCCCTTCAACGTTGCCTGGCATTTGCAGGGATTTGGCCTGCCGCCATTGATGATTTCCGCAGTGGGTGATGATGCGCATGGCAAAATGGTTTTGGAAAATATGCGTGAGTGGGGCATGGATACCCGCGGTATTCAGATCGATCAGCAACATCCCACCGGACAAGTGACTGTAAGTTTCGAAAATGGTCAGCCAGGATATGATATCCGGGCGGAACAGGCCTATGATTTTATCGACGGCGGACGCGCGCAGAGCGTAATGGGCGACAGGGAATACTCGCTGCTGTATCACGGCTCGTTGCTGACCCGCACCAAGCGGTCGCGCAACATGCTGGATCAGTTGCTGGAAACAACCGTATTGCCCGCGTTTGTCGATATCAATCTGAGAGCACCCTGGTGGAGCCGGGACGATGTGAAGCAATCACTGCTTCAGGCGCGCTGGGCAAAGCTTAATGAAGATGAACTGCTGGCAATCATGGAAGTTGACAGCGGCAGCACCACGGGTTTGTTTGAATATGCCAGGGATATGCTCGACACGTTTGATCTGCAACTTCTTATTGTGACACAGGGTGAACTGGGCGCGTTTTGTATCACCCCCGACGATATGATTAGCGGCGCGCCGGTGGCGGCCAATGTCGTTGACACCGTGGGTGCGGGTGATGCTTTTTCCGCGGTTGCCATCCTCGGCTTGACCTGCGGTTGGCCAACGGCCATCATTCTGGAACGGGCGCTGGAGTTTGCTGCGGCGGTCTGCGAGCGCCGCAGCGCAACCACCCGCGATAAAGCGCTTTATGACCGTTACAGGAAATTGTGGCAGGCGTAAATTGTTAACAATAAACGCGATAGATGCGGTTTATTATTCAGCGGAAGATATTACGGGCTATACACTCACTCTTCGCGGGTTAGTGGAGAGGGCCGGGGAGGGGTTATCGAATCAGACTTATTCACCCTCATCCTGTCACTCTGCCTCAAGAGAAACGGGATTTTACTATGTTGCAGTGCGGTTTGTTTTTCGGCAACTTGTTCCCGATGTTGTTTACCTGACGCATCGATGCACTCGCCACCGCTTTCGGCAGCGCCTTAAGGGAGAGGCTTAGGTCAAGGTTATGCAACACTTCCTGATTACCCGTCTGGCCAGCGCCGCTATTGTGGTGTTTGGCGTCACCAGCCTGGTGTTTTTCATGATCCATCTGATTCCCGGTGATCCGGTTGAAGTCATGTTGGGTGAATCGGCGCGGGTGGCGGACCGGGAAAACCTGCGCCATGCGCTGGGCCTCGACCGGCCCGTGCTGGTGCAATGGCTGGACTATCTATATCACATCGCGCGGCTTGATTTTGGCGTGTCGCTGCATTCCAAAGAGTCCATCACCAGTATTCTGCTAATGCATATTCCCGCGACGATTGAGTTGACGCTGATCGCATTGTTATTCGCTATTGTTATTTCCCTGCCCTTGGGAATATTGGCCGCGCTGAATAAAAACAGCGGCTGGGACCGCGCCGCCATGACCGTGTCGCTGCTTGGCGTATCCATTCCCAATTTTCTCATGGGCCCGTTGCTGATTTTATTATTCTCCATGTATCTCGGCTGGCTGCCCGTCAGCGGCCGTGACGCGCCGGAATCGGTGATTCTGCCGGCGCTGACTCTGGGCACGGCGATGGCGGCGATCCTGTCGCGCATGGTGCGCGCCACCTTGCTGGAAGTCATCAACGAAGATTACATCCGCACCGCGCGCGCCAAAGGTTTGTCCCGTTTCAGGGTGATATTGCTCCATGCCCTGCCCAATACCCTGTTGCCGGTTATTACCTTGCTGGGCTTGCAACTCGGCGCCTTGCTGGCAGGCGCCGTCATTACGGAGGTTGTATTTTCCTGGCCCGGCATCGGGCAACTGACAATTGACGCCATTCATAAGCGCGATTATCCCCTGGTCCAGAGTTGCATCCTGCTTATCAGTCTTACCTATGTGCTGGTGAACATCGCCACGGATATTCTATATTGCGTGGCCGACCCGCGGATTCGCCTTGGCCAGGAAAGTTAATTGGCATCCATAGCATGAAGGCTAAAACACACAAATCACTTCGAATACTGGCGCACTGGCCGATCGCTATTATTATCTGCTGGTGCCTGTTTGCTCTGCTCGGTCCGCTGTTGCCATTGCAGCCGAACGAAATTGACCTCACCAGAATATTGCTGCCACCGGGCGAGGCGAGTGTGCTGGGCTATGACGATCTGGGACGGCCGATATTTGATCGTGTCATTCTGGGCGCAAAAACGTCCTTCCTGGTGTCGCTCTGGGTCGTCATCGTGTCACTGCTGATCGGCGTTACATTGGGTATTGTCAGCGCCTATTATGGCGGCTGGTTTGATCATGTGGTGGTGCAAATCATCGATATTTTTCTGGCTTTTCCCGGTATTCTGCTGGCCATCGCCTTGGCTGGTATAATGGGCCCCGGCATCGAAAACGTGGTGATTGCGCTGAGCACCGTGGGATGGGTAGGCTATGCGCGGTTGACCCGGGCTCAGGTGCTGAGCGTAAAACAGCGGGAGCATATCCAGGCCGCCGTGGCGCTGGGTAGCCAATCAACCTCTATTTTTTACAAACATATATTGCCGTTAATCCTGGCGCCTATAATAGTAGAAGCCAGTTTTGGCATTGCCGGCATAGTTATCGCGGAAGCGGGCTTGTCCTTTCTCGGCCTGGGTGTGCAGCCTCCCGAAGCATCATGGGGCAACATGATACGGGATGGCGCGCGTTACTTGCTGGTCGCGCCGCATATGGTGCTGGTTCCCGGCATTGTGTTGATGCTGGTGGTGCTCGCGGTTAATCTGGCGGGTGACCGTTTGCGGGATTATTTTGATGTGCGGCTGCGCAGCAGCGTATAAATAGATGCCCGGCCGGATTGCGATAGCGGATATGACTACGGCTGCAAACAAAGATTATCAATTACAATCAATTCACTTACAGTAACTACAATTACATACGAAGCAGAGACAAACACTATGTCATTAGGTCCTGTCATGGTTGATCTCAAAGGTACCCGGCTGGAACCCGACGAGAAAGAAATGTTGCAACATCCGCTGGTCGGCGGTCTTATTCTGTTTTCCCGCAACTATGAATCGCCGGAGCAAATCACCGAACTGGTTGAGAACATTCATAATGTGAAGTCGCCACCCATCCTCGTTTCGGTCGACCATGAAGGCGGGCGGGTGCAACGGTTCCGCAAAGGTTTTACCGTATTGCCGCCAATGGCAAAACTTGGCGACAAGTATCAGCAGGATAAAAAACAGGCCCGGAAAATGGCGGAAACCTGCGGCTGGTTAATGGCGATCGAATTACGCTCCGTGGGAGTTGATTTCAGTTTTGCGCCAGTGCTGGATATCGAACGGGGCATCAGCGATGTTATTGGTGACCGCGCCTTTGGACATGATCCCGAAACGGTCAGCGACCTGGCCGTGTCGTACATACGCGGCATGAAAAAGGCCGGCATGGGCGCGACGGGAAAACATTTTCCCGGCCATGGCGCCGTCAAGGCGGATTCCCACGTGGCATGTCCGGTTGATGAACGTTCATTTGATGATATTTATGCTTATGACATCGTGCCCTTTGCGCGCCTGATCCGTAACGGACTCGCAGGCATTATGCCCGCCCATGTGGTTTACTCATCGGTCGATAAAAATCCGGCCGGTTTTTCCCGCTTCTGGTTAAACGAAGTGCTGCGTAATCAACTGGAATTTCAGGGCGTTATTTTCAGTGATGACCTCAGCATGGAAGGGGCCAGCGTGGCGGGTGATGTGGTGGACCGCGCCAGGGCGGCGCTCAATGCCGGTTGCGATATGGCCCTGGTGTGTAATAATCCTGAAGCCGCGGTAAAAGTGCTGGATAATCTGGGCAAGCTGGATAGTCCCGTGTCCCACGTGCGGCTGGCGCGCATGCACGGCAGGCATTTCGTCAATCGCCAGCAATTGCTCAAGGAAAATCAATGGAAGAACGCGGTGGCAATGATCGACAATTTATCCGCGGGCGATACAATGGAACTTGACGTATAACAACAATAATAAACGCTGATTGAGAGCGGAGAGCGACGATGGCCGACAAGTTGTTAATAATCATGGTGAATACAGATCCACGTAACGGTGCGGAACTCGGCGTTCCATTTTCCCAGGCCACCGTTGCGGCGGCGATGGAATACGATGTGGAAATTATTCTGACCGGCAATTCGGGTCAACTGGCCAAAAGAGGCGTCGCCGAAAAACTTTATGTGCAGGAAGGCGCCAGTAAATCGGTCTATGACATTATGAAGGAAGCGCACGAAGCCGGCGCGAAATTCAAGGTCTGCACCCCAACGATCGAACTGTGGGGCGATGACCTGATTCCCGAAGTGAGCGAAACCGTGGGCGGCGCGTACGTGATCAGTGAAGCCATGGATGAAAACACCGTAACCTTTACCTACTAAACGTGTTCACAGCACAAGTTCGCGGCTGTTAACCCGATAACACGAATCATAACTCACACATTATAAAATTAAACGCTTATGACTATTACCGCAAAAGAGGCCGCAGCAGTACTTGCCGCCGCCCAGTGCTGCTATAACAAGGCCGAAGTTGAACATGCCATCGACCGCATGGCGAAAGAGATTACCCGGCAATTGGGCGGGCTGGATCCACTGTTGCTCTGCGTGATGAATGGCGGACTGATTATTACCGGCGGTTTGTTATTAAGGCTCGATTTCACGCTGGACTACGACTATATTCACGCTTCGCGTTATGCCGGCAAGACCCGGGGCAGCGAACTCAACTGGGTGTCGAAACCGCACAAGCCCATCGCCGGGCGGCATGTATTGATCGTAGATGACATACTGGATGAAGGCATCACCTTGCAGGAACTCGTGAAATACTGCGAAAAGGAAAACGTCGCGTCGGTGCGCACGGCGGTGCTCGTCAATAAACTGCACGACCGGAAAAGCCTGTCCCATGCGGACTTTATCGGCCTGACGGTGGAAGACCGTTACGTGTTCGGCTACGGCATGGATTACAAGGGTTACCTGAGGAATGTGCCGGGGATTTATGCGGTTGATGAGTAGGCTTGCTCAATCAACATTTATTGGCAGCGTTGGAGATTATTTGGAGGATGTGTGGCGGATTTGGCAATTATTGGCGGTACCGGACTTACCAAACTGGAGTCTCTCAAGATCAGCGACCGGGAGATTGTGCATACACCGTATGGCGAGCCCTCCGGTCCCCTGTCGCATGGTCAGTTGTACGGAAAGGAAATTATGTTCCTGCCGCGCCATGGCTACGGCCACACCATACCGCCGCACAAGGTCAACTACCGCGCGAATCTCTGGGCATTGAAGGAAGCCGGCGCCAGGTGCGTGTTTGCCGTCGCGGCGGTGGGCGGTATCCGCGGCGACATGCTGCCGGGTAAGATAGTTCTTCCCGATCAGATTATTGATTATACCTGGTCGCGTGTGACGACTTTTTTTGAAGAAGGCCTGAAACAGGTTATCCATATAGATTTTACCCATCCCTATGCCGAAGCGCTGCGGCAAAAGATATTACAGGCGGCCGCCGCCGCCAACGTGCCGGTGATTAATGGCGTCACGTACGCCGCCACGCAAGGACCGCGCCTGGAAACTGCCGCTGAAATAGATCGTTTGGAAAAAGACGGTTGCGGCATTGTCGGCATGACCGGCATGCCCGAGGCGGCGCTGGCGCGCGAACTCGAAATGGATTACGCCACCTGCGCGGTGGTCGCCAACTGGGCGGCGGGACGGGGGACAGGCGAGATCACCATGAAAGAAATCGAAGCTGAACTTGCCGGCGGCATGAAAAAAGTCGCGAAGATTCTCGCGCAACTCGTTAAGCTGGTGTAACGGTTTTAAATCCTCCCTGACCCCCACTTTGAAAAAGGGGGGTGAGGGGGATTTTCAAAAGGGTATTAAAACCAGCTAAGGTGCGGTCTTTGGTGCGCCGGGCGCGCCGGGAGTAAACGCCTGTGATGCGGGATCAAAGTTTGCTTCCGACTTTTTGATTTCATATGGGATCACCCGTGAAATCACTCCGAACATCGGATGGTCGAAATAGTGGATTTCCTTGCTTCGCATGCGGCGCGTTTCATACATATGAAACGTCTGCAATGCCTGACGTTTGAGAAACGTGGGTTGCGGCTGTTGCCCGCTTGCCTGGGAGTCAAATCCGGCGGTTGCCGGTTCCACCGGAATCACTTCCTCTTTTAGTATCGGCACGCGGTAATTCAAATCCGCTTCCAGGTGCAGATAGCGTGATACGCTCAAGCGCAATGTTCCAAAGAACGGATTCAGCACCGGTCCCGTATTGACATCCATTTCAGTAACGGGGAGCAACTGGCCGTATTGGCTGGAGTCATGAACAAAATCTCCAACCGCCACGCTGGTAAACCGGCTGCTTCCCGCCTGCTTTTGGGCGGCGGCGGTTTGAGCCACGGCTTTTAACCGGGCGGAAGACGGCAGATTCACGCCCTGGTAAACAAAAACCGGGATTGATTTGTCAGGGTCCAGGGTTGGCTGGCGCCAGCCGATATGCATGATGACCTGATAATCCTGCGATGACGAAAGTTTTTTCGCGAAGGGAACCAGTTGCAATTCCGAAGAGTCCAGTAACTGGTACGGCACCAGCGCCGGATTGGCCGCCGCGTCGAAATTGGGCAATTTGCTTTTATTCGCCGAGGCGGCGGCTTCGTCATATTTCGCGTCTTCCGGGTGAATCAGCTCAATGAATTTATTGAATTGCAATTCGCTGCCTTCGGGCCAGGTTTCTGAACTCATGCCCAAATAACTCTGATTGGCGAATATGATAACTTCGATTTGATACCAGGGAGTGCCGGTTTCTTCTTTAGCGGCGGCGAGGGCATTCAGGGAAAATACCGGTGAAAAGAAAAGCGCGCACGCTAACCAGCTAAGATATTGAATTTTAATATTTCGCATGGGATTGATCAATTTGTGGCCCGTTCAGTTGGTTTACGTAAACATGTAGTATATAGCAATTTTTTCAAGGAAATAGTGAGAGAGTTAAAATGGCTGCAAGAAAAGTGCTGCGAATGGGACATCCGATACTGCAGGAACCCAGCGCTGAGATAACAAAGTTTAACACAGCCGGATTGGACAGTTTAATCCAGGATTTGTTTGACACCATGCGCGTGGAGGACGGCGCCGGGATCGCCGCGCCCCAGATCGGGGTGCTCAAGCGCGTGGTGATCTTCGGGGTGGAAGGCGATAACCCGCGCTACCCGGGGCGGGGCTACGTGCCCACCACGATTTTAATCAATCCGGTCATTACGCCCCTTGATCGTGAGATGGATGATAACTGGGAAGGCTGCCTGAGCGTGCCCGGCATGCGCGGGCTGGTGCCGCGCTATACCCGCGTGCACTACCGCGGCTATGATCAAAAAGGCAGGCTCATCGAACGCGACGCCGAAGGCTTTCACGCGCGCGTCGTGCAGCACGAATGCGATCACCTGGACGGCGTACTGTACCCGCAACGCATCAGGGACATGACGCAATTCGGCTTCAAGGAAGAACTGCAAACTAAAATGGGATGTTGATCACGCCATGCCGGCCAGCAAAGCAGTCACCCAAGCCATCGTCGAACGCGTCAACGATCTGCGGCAGCAGGTTAATTATCACAACTACCGCTATTACGTGCTCGACAATCCCGAAATCCCCGATGCGGAATTCGACAAACTGTTCCGCGAACTGCAAGCGCTGGAGCATCAGTTTCCCGAACTCATTACTTCCGATTCACCGACGCAGCGCGTTGGCGCCGCGCCACTCAAGGAATTCGGCGAAGTGCGGCACGCCATACCCATGCTGTCCCTGGCTAACGCCTTCAGCGAAGAAGAAGTTCAGGGCTTCGGAAAACGCATCGCCGATATGCTGAAGCACAAGGATCCGGACCATATTGAATTTACCGCCGAACCCAAGCTCGACGGTCTGGCCATCAGCTTGCGCTATGAAAAGGGCAGGTTCACGCAGGCCGCGACCCGCGGTGACGGCGAGACCGGCGAAGATGTCACGCAAAACGTGCGCACCATTCATTCCGTGCCCCTGCAACTGGTCGGCAAAGGTTATCCCGATGTGCTCGAAGTGCGCGGTGAAGTGTTTATGTCCAGGGAAGGATTTTACGCGCTCAATAAAAAGCAACAGCAGCTTGGGGCGAAAACCTTTGCCAATCCCCGCAACGCCGCCGCGGGCAGCTTGCGCCAGCTGGACTCCGCGATCACCGCGAGCCGGCCGCTGGAATTTTTTGGTTATGGATTCGGTGAAATCAAGGGCGGCAAGCTCGCGCCGCATCAAAGCGAAATCCTGGAACAATTCAAATCCTGGGGTATCCGAGTTTGTCCCGAAGTAAAAAAAGTCAGAGGCATTAAAGGCTGTCTGCATTATTACGCAAACATCAGTGAACGCCGCGAACAACTGGACTACGAAATCGACGGCGTGGTGTATAAAGTCAACGCCATCGCGCAACAGGAAGAACTCGGCTTTGTATCGCGCGCGCCGCGCTGGGCCATCGCCCATAAATTCCCGGCGCAGGAAGCCTTAACCACCATCAAGGCTATCGACGTGCAAGTGGGACGCACCGGCATACTGACACCCGTGGCGCGCCTCGAGCCGGTGGAAGTAGGCGGTGTCACTGTCACCAACGCCACCTTGCACAATCAGGATGAAATCGAACGGCTGGATGTGCGCGTGGGCGACACGGTTATCATCTACCGCGCCGGAGATGTGATTCCCAAAGTGGCCAGCGTGGTGAAAGAGCGGCGCCCCAGGCACACCACATTATTTAAAATGCCCGACAAATGCCCCGAATGCGGTTCGGATGTCGAGCGCGTGGAAGGCGAAGCGGCCACCCGTTGCACCGGCGGACTGGCGTGCCCCGCGCAGCGCAAGAACACCATCAAACATTTTAACTCGCGCCGCGCCATGGACATCGAAGGCGTGGGCGACAAACTCGTGGACCAGCTGGTCGACAAAGGACTCATCGAGGACGCCGCCGACCAATATACGTTAACCCGGGAACAACTGGCCGGGCTCGAACGCATGGCGGAGAAGTCCGCCGGCAATGTGCTTCATGCGCTGGAGAAAAGCAAAAAGACCACGCTGGCGCGGTTTATATATGCGCTCGGCATCCGCGACGTTGGGGAGGCCACCGCGCTGAATCTCGCGCAGCACTTTGGAGATCTCGATGCAATCATGGAAGCGAATGAAGAGGCATTGCAGCAGGTGCCGGACATCGGGCCCATCGTCGCCGCGCACATCGTCAGCTTCTTCAAACAAAAGCACAACCAGCAAGTCATCAAAAAACTGCTCAAGGCCGGCGTGCACTGGCCGCAGGTGTCACAACCAATACGTAGTGAATCCAAACTGGCCGGCAAGACTTTTGTCATCACCGGCGCCCTCGCCACCATGAAACGCGACGAGCTCAAGGATAAACTCATCGCGCTAGGCGCCAAAGTCAGCGGCAGCGTCTCCAAAAACACCGACTATGTCGTCGTCGGCGCCGAACCCGGATCCAAGTTCGACAAGGCGCAAAAGCTCGGCATCGAAATCCTCGACGAAGACGGGATTTTGCGGTTGATAAAGTAGATAAAAAATCCACTCTCCTTTTTAGGGAGACGAGCACATGGATGTGCGAGGTAGAACAATACAGGAGCAATTGTCGAGGGCTAGAGCCTGCCCCGGACTTGATCCGGGGTGAGGGCATAAATTGCCGCGAAATACCCGGCGTGTTCCGCGCACGGATTTATTCTGCGTAGCATCTGCAGTATGCCGGTTACCGGTTGCTCGTTATACCGGCGTCTCTTTAAAGCATGCCCCGGCATGTGGTAAGCCGGGGCCGGTATCTAAAGAATTGATTTCCTGATACAGGGTTATACCGGCCTGACTATGCATTGAAAGGAGCAATTGTTGATTGGATTATGCACGGGTAGAGAATGCGCCACTGATCGTTCCCTGCTTTGTAAAGGAGGGTCAGGGAGGAATGGCGCTTACTTAAGCGCAGCGACATCCAAATAACGTCAAAACCAGTGGCAAAACCAAGTAACAGATGTAAAACGCGGTGAAAAAATACGCTGTGAAT
>JAKEGK010000033.1 GCA_022627515.1 Gammaproteobacteria bacterium | reverse complement strand
TGGGCAGTAAGCCGCTCACCGGGAGCGCTATTGCTTCGATCTGAAGACGGCCTGTCATTCGAGCCCTGCTCACCTTATGGAATCATTGAAGGCCTGCCAGTTACAGCGACACGAATTCTGGTTCCATTCAAAGGGAAACTGTTCACCTCACCCACCGGTACCCGTGGTTTTGGGCAAAAGTTCGCGATTAACGTCTCAGGAGTCCCGATTATATTTGAAAACCGGGATCCCGGCGATGGTAAAGGCACCTGGATTCCCGTCTGCGAGTCAGGATTTGACGACCCAACCAACTTAGGCGTTTTCATTATGTGTCCCTTTGGCGACTATCTTTATGCCGGCACATTTAACAATAATGGATTTCAGATTTGGCGGTCGGCCTGTGTCGGCGAACCACCCTATCAATGGCACAAGGTGATGGAACAAGGCGCTTACCGTGGTGCGCTTAACCAGATCGTCGCAACCATGAAAGTATTTAAGGGCGCGCTTTATGTCGGCACCGCCATACAGAACGGCGGACATGATCTCAATAACAAGATTGGACCCGCCGGCTCAGAGTTAATCCGTATCCATCCGGACAACAGTTGGGACCTTATTATAGGCACCGCCCGTGACACGCCGGATGGAAAAAAAATTCCGCTTAGCGGTATCGCGCCTGGCTTCGGCAACGTGTTCAATGGCTATTTCTGGGCGATGGAAGAACATGAGGAATGGCTCTACCTTGGCACCATGGACTCAACCATTTGGGTGCGGTATCTCGATATAAATTCCTATCCTCCACAGGTGCGGGAAATTGTCGCCGGGGTAGGCGCGCAAAATATCGTAAAGAACGAAGCTGGATGTGATTTATGGCGCAGTTTTGATGGCGAAAACTGGTTACCGATAACCCAGGTTGGATTTGACAATGTCTACAATCTGGGAATACGCAACATGAAATCTACCGAGCATGGTTTGTTTGTTGCGGTTGCCAATCCATTTGGCCCCAGAGTCGCCGTCCAACGGAATGGGCAATGGGGATATGAAGATAATCCCCGTGGCGGTCTGGAAATCTGGCTGGGATCGAAAGAACAACCCAAGTCCGATAGTGAAACCTGAACATCCGCGAATTGCCTGGCCTTCCGCAGTTTGAATGCATCATCGTGTCGTATTCACGCAGGCTCATTTTTAAATTTCGAGTTTCCTATCAATTACCTATCCTGAATTCATGACGTGTTCACCGTATCGCCTGCACTGTGGGTGATTGCAGGTGAATTGTCGAATAATTTTACACTTTTCAATCCAGGGAATTAAATCTCGTTTGTGTCGTTTATAGTTTTATTACAGTAATGTCGGCAAATTAAGAGATTAAACGTTGCATAGGTATGTTCGCTGTGAATTGCATCACCCACAATAAAAAGATTGTCGGATTAATTAACACTATACTGCTTAAGTGCTGTTAAATATCGCATAACTCTCTGTTTTTTCAGAATGTTTGTGTTTTGGCCCTGATTTTGCTGTCGCATCTACTATTAAAGTAACAAGTTTGGAAGTAATAGTTTTTAAGAGACTGCTTTATCGCATTAGTGATATCCAACACACGTACATCGGGGAAATTAAAATGAAAAACATATTCAATACAGTTTGTGGCGGGATGATACTGATGCTCGCATCAGCAACAGCAAATGCCTTAGTGATTACCGATGTCTACGACCCGGAAAATCTTTTATTGTCAGCGGGCAATACACCCTACTATTTCACACACGATATTAACGATGATGGTTATAATGCGGCGACGCAAACCATTAATTCGGTTGAGTTAACACTTGACGTTATCGACGACCAGCTTGGCGATTCAAGCGATCCGTTCATACTGGTTTTGGATGCGTCTTTTAACGGCGTTTACGAAGTCAATTTCGCGGCGATCGAAGTCAATGTGGATTCCATGTTGTTAGCAGATGGAATATTAAACGTGGCCATTGCTATTGCACCATCGACCTCGACATCGGATTTCCGGTTCCGTGCATCGACACTTGCGGTTGATGTGACCGAAATCGTGGGCGTGCCTGAACCTGCTACCGCGTTGCTGCTGGGAGCCGGCTTGTTAACGCTGGTAGGCCGGCTACGCAAATCTGCCAAAGCTTAAGTAGCTTGAAGTGCTAAACTAAAAAACAGCTCGTAATGAGCTGTTTTTTTGTCTTTTGTATTTCCTCATGGGTTCAGCCAGACAGTCAGCTCTTACGCTTTTTTCTGGTTTTTAGCGGAGCGATAACCGGATTGAGCAAATACGTGTCCGCGGGCAGGGCCAGGAGATAAACAATAAACTGCGCCACCCGCTCAGCAGGCAGCATAGCGGTGGGTTTGAGGGATACCGGACCGTTCTGGTTCCAGAAAGGTGTTTCCACAGCATCCGGTAAAACACATTGCACACGAACCCCATTCGCTGAAACTTCTTCGGCAAGGGATTCCGACAATCCTATAATTCCAAACTTTGAGGCGCAATACGGTCCATCGAAAGGACGCCCTTGCTTACCCGACGTCGACGAAATATTGATAATGTTACCCTGCCGGTTTTGCAGCATGGTCGGGAGCACCACCTGATTCGAAATAAAAGTGCCCGTCAGATTAACATCAATGATCTGCTGCCATTCACTCAAAGGCGTATCAGCAATCGTTTTGAGTTGGCCGCCAATTCTCAGGATTCCCGCTGCCGCAATCAGATTATGGATTGTCCCATAGCGTTCCAGCGTTGCAGCAGCCATGGCCCTCATGGCGGATTCGTTGCTGATATCCACCGCCACAATCATAATGTTGTCCTGGTGGTATTCTGGCAGCGATTGTAAGTCGGTATTAACCTTTTCCAATGCTTCGTTATTAATGTCGACCAGCACCAGTTTATTGTTGTGCTGACAGAGCAGCCTCGCGCAGGCACGGCCGATCCCGCTTGCCGCTCCGGTAATAATTGATACGTTATCTTTTAGGGTATTTTCCATGTTGCAAGCCTGATATGTATTTAGGTTGATATCGATGTTCGCTGATTAACAAAAACTTTTAGAAATTAACGGCCTTTCATTGACGTCATCCCTTCCCTCTCATTGG
Organism: Gammaproteobacteria bacterium; assembly: GCA_022627515.1. Lineage (GTDB taxonomy): Bacteria > Pseudomonadota > Gammaproteobacteria > SZUA-152 > SZUA-152 > JAKEGK01. The sequence goes on along the minus strand of JAKEGK010000033.1, from coordinate 14,001 downwards.
CAGTATATGGGGATCAATAACGGTTGAATCCATTGGGTATTCTATTAAGGCCATAACTGCATTGGAAAAATTGTCAGAACGGACAATGCCTCCAAAGGGTTTGGCGAGTAATGTGTTGTCCACTAACGGCGTCTCTACCGGACCTGGAAAAACAGTTTGCACCCTGATCCCATCACCCTCCACCTCCGCAGCTAACGCTTGAGTAAAGCCGGCCAGAGCGAATTTTGACGCGCAATAGGCGGGAGCATACGGCGTCCCTTTTAAACCGTGAGGGGTGGTTGAGGAACCAATATTGATTATTTGCCCGCTTTTCTGCGCTTTCATGATTGGAAGCACCGCCCGATTTGTTAAGTAAACACCGGTCAAGTTGACGTCCAGCACGGCTTTCCATTCGCAGAGCGGTAACGTTGCGGCGGAATAAGGAAGTACACGTTTACTGCCGGCGGATTTACCGATACCGGCACTGGCCACAAGCAGGTCGATACGTTCGAAGCGGTTATATGTAATTTCGACGAGGGACCGGACTTCTTTTTCATTGGTGACATCAGTTTTGCGCCCAATATGAGCCGATGCTGTGTGAAGGAATTGCTCCAATAGTTGAAGAGTTTCCTCAATACGCAGCGGGTTAGTTCCCGTAACAACAACATTGAACCCGCTTTTTGCAAGCGTGACACAAATAGCCTGTCCTATCCCACTGCTTCCGCCGGTGACTATCGCGACTCTGTTTTTTTTATACATGTTTATACGCGCAAATACGGCTTATCAAGATAACTCGATCCAGTCTTTTCTTCTGTCCCGATCAATGAGATTGCCAAAACTGTCTTGATAGGGAAAATTAACATAGCCGACAGCATTGCGCCGGTCAGGCCCCCTATAATTGTCACGCAGATGGCCAAAACGGTGATGTTTATTCAAAAATTGCCACAGAGTACGGACAAAAAGCCGGGGTTTAATGGCGGGATGAAAATGTCCCACTTCCGGAAGAATTCTAACTTCAGTCTCGGGGACGAGTTCCTTAAGTTTAAAGCACGTTGCCAAACAATGTGAGTATTCGCCAAAAGCTGCCAATACTGGCATTTTCAACGACCTGATGCCATCAGGAGTAATTTCAGAATCCTTTGCGAAGTCTGTCTTTGCCGTAGTTGACGACATTAACCGGTCCCAGCTTACAGCGCCCCTGGCGCCCATGTCACGGCGTTTTAAAGAGGGGGCCAGCCGTTTTCGATTAAGAGAGCCGTGAGTGAATCCGGAAGAAAATTGGTTGAAATGCGCTAACATCTGGAAACTAATCGCCTCATCCTCGGAAGGAAAGCTATTGAAACCCTGGGACATAAGTTGTTTTTTCCAGATTGGCCAGTATGACCATTCACGCAGCCGCATGGGTGGTTGCAAACAGCTGACCTGGGTGTCGGCAACAGTCAGTGTTGCAACACGCTGAGGATTGGCAATGGCATAAGTCAGCGCAACTCTCGCACCAAAGCTGTGGCCGACAATGTGTGCTCGGGTAATGTTCAGATAACCCAGAAGCTGATGGAGATCATCGGCCATATGCGCAAGCCGGTAACCTCGTTCCGGCATGCTGCTTCTGCCATGTCCTCTTAAATCGTATGTAACAACATTACAATGCGGGGCGAGCAAACGGGCAATCCCCATGTACCAAAAAGCCAGATTGGCGCCAAGCCCATGAATGAATACTATGTTCTCTCCCTGCCCGATTTGTTGATAATGCAGAGAGACGTTACCGGCGCTTAGATAATTGGACATAGCTTCCCCTTCTTTACCGACATCTCTATGATAGCGCTGTCCTGCGGAGCTTAGTCCATGTAACCAAGAAGTTTCATTTGTTGAAGGAGCGCTTCCCTTTCCTCCTCGGTAGGTTCCGCCTGATTTGCTTTTTTGCTTCCAATTGCATGGGTCTCGGTCACCCCTTTTTCCACAACTTGCCGTGTTTCGAGGGAGTTGTTGTTCAACAATTCAGTGGGAACTCGTCCTTCAAGATTTTTAGGAACAGGCAAACCAACGAGGTGTAACATTAAAGGGGTTATGTCAACAATTTGCAGAGGGGCGACTTGTTCACCGCCATTTTTGATATCCGGTCCTTGGCCAATAAAAATACCATTGGGGCGATGTGTCCCGTCTGGTTGTTTTCTTTTGGTCACAATAGCGGATGACTTTAATATCGAAACAAAACCGCCGTCGCGGATTCTCAAGGTTAAATCCGGGGAAGGATCAACGTAGGGAGAACCCTCAAGCTTATTGAGATCAACACCTGTAAATACGGGTTCATTACTGGCGGGATCCCGATAATCAAGCAGTTCCTGCCGGAGTTTCAGGCAAAAATCGAGATACTCATTGCTTTTAATTCCAGGACCATCACCTTTGGCTTTCTTAATGTAAATAGCGTTACTGCTGGGAGTTGGACAAAAGGCAACCGTCTCTTTCCAGTTGATCATGCCAAGATGATCCTTCATCTTGTTTGCGGTTAGTTTACCGGTTTCGTCAAGTTCGGCCGCTTTTGCCCATTTGAGATAGCCCTTGCGGGCCAGCCACTCGTTGATGTAAACCACCTCTGTTGTGGCGCCAAACCCATGGTCCGACGTCATGATGACATTGGTGTCCGGACCGGCGGTTTTAACCATACGCTCAATGTTGCGGTCAAGCTGCCGGTAATATTCCAGACACAGCTCGCGGATGTCCGAGTACCAGGAGTTCGGATTCGGGTCCACCAGATCCGGCGCAACAAAGCGCCAGAACAGATGCTGTATTTTGTCCGGACCATCCAGCACCACCGCAGTCAACTCAGTTCTATCCGTTTCCATTAAATGACAACAAATGTCCGTCCAGGCGGTATCACGTACGGATTGCAATTCAATCCAGTCTTTGTGCTCTCCCTCCAGTAATCCCTGTACACATTTCTTTTCTTCCCCAATATCCATCCCAAGATTTTTATAGTCAAAATCTTTCATATTTTTGACTTTGTCAAAAAATGCTGGAGGATGTACGGCGTTTCTAAGGTGTTTCCAGGGGACAAATCCAGATATAAGGTAACCGTCCAGCTCCACAGGTGGCGACATGCCATAGAAATTCAGGCAAGTTGCGCGTCCCTTCTGGCGGCTAACCATGGACCAAATGGTTTCTGATCTGATTTGACGTGAATCATTTATTCCAAGATACACGCTGCCATCGTCGAGCGTAATCGGGCGAAGGAAATCATATATACCGTGAATATGCGGGCTGGTGCCGGTAATCATGGAAATCCATGCCGGAGGTGTGAGTGGATTACGGGTCGACATCAAATCGCCATGCACGCCATCTTTTATAAAACTTTTTAGAAATGGCATGATGCCATCATCCATAAGAGGCTTAAGCAACGCAAACGTCGCGCCGTCCAGCCCTATCATTAACAGCCGTTTCATTAATTATTGCCCTCTCACATTATGAAAATCATTATTTGACCAAGCCCAAGAAGCATCAAGCTCAATGATTTATGCAATATTTTTGCTTAAAAAATTGACTACTTCGCTGACTTTTAGCTCTTCGACATAATCCCCGTCTTTCATGAAAAGCTGCTCGAAAGGCAGGCCTTCCTGGCCAAATTTACGTTCCAGTGAAACTGCCAGTTGAACGATATCAATGGATTCAAACGCTAAGTCTCCTATTAAACCGGTGTCGCCGCCTATTTGCTGTTCGCCGTCGAGTTCCCAATCTTGTGTTATATCGTTCAGAACTGAAATGACGGTGGTTTGAATCTCTTCTGTGTTCATAATCTCTCCCATACTAATTTTTATTCCTGTTACCAATACAATCTAAATCTGTAAATTATCTTGCCAGGATCGGTAAATTTCAGCCGGACAATTATATCAACAACAAACTTCCGCAGCGCATTGGAATCAGCCTTATTGTTAATAATACCCAATTGAAAACGCTGTCGATGCGATTCAGAATTTCGACCTGACGATTATTAATTTCCGGGATAAAAATTAACAGCCAATCTGGCGTAAAAATATTACCCAAACTGCTTTACAAGGATTTCTCCGAAAACTGTAACTTTATTTGTATTAAATCGTGTTATCTGGTTATCATATATGTAGCGCTATTCTATTTTTGCTTGAATTATAATAGTGCAGAATCAGCGCAGTCACATCGTAAAATTGGCTATAAAATATCATGTTTTGATTATTTCTTATATAATTTATTTCCACTAAATAAAAGCGTTTTGTTGAGCGTCGTAATTCAATGGTTAACTGTTGCTATTATTTCACTTATATATGCGCCGCGAAACAAAAAAGAAAATTTTAGTTAACCTCATATTAACTCGAATATCCGCTCATTGTAGAAAACCTGGTACTCAATATTACTGTTAAAAAATTACAACATTATTATTATTATTATTATTTACAATTTTATATGTTATCTCGTTTCATTTGTACCGTTATGCGGAAAGGATTTAAAAAAATTTTTGTTTTCCTGGTGAGTATAAAATTGAGCGCTACAAAGCACTATGTTAGTGCAGTGAAAAGCACAGTGAATGTAATGAAAGTAAGGAAGGTAATGAAAGTGAAATGAGTTTGCGTCAAAAATTTCCTGTACGCGCTTGAACTGCTAAAAATTATAACCGGTTAGCCCGGCCTTATGTTTGATAGGGTATTTTTGAGTAGCGAAACGTAAAGCCATAACATAGAATACGCGCCAACCAAGTTCAGGTATGGATGGTTTTACACACAGATGGTTTTACCCACAGATGATTTTACCCACAATAGAGGTTCTCAGGTTTGATTTGGCCCCCACCACCTTTACGAATCGATCTCGTTATTGAAAAAAAGCGCGAGAATAATGAGCTTGTCTTTATAGTCAAGGATCCTCTGAATTCCGAGAGTTATGAGTTCGGGCAGGAGGAGTTATTTCTTCTTCATTCCATGGGAAGCTATCACGATCCTGCCGAGTTAATGAGTAAATTTAAAAGCCGGTTTTCGCTCGATATGTCGGAAGTCCAGCTGATTGACTTCATAGAGATGGTAGGCCAATGGGGGCTGCTGTCATCAAATCCGGAAAAGGAGCGAAGCAATCAAACCATCCTGCCACTGAACGGTGAAACATACCCAATAGCCGCTCAAAATAATTTGATAGACGTGAAAGTTGATGATCCTAGCGCGCCATCTCCGGAAGTTCATGTTGGACCGGCGCCTGCCAATTCATTTCAGAACAAAAGGGTAAATGGTTCCAAAGAAAAATCCGTCAAGATGGTTCACTGGGTATGGTTTAATCCAGCCCGCTTGTTCGGCTTTCTCGCGCATGCATTATCTTTTCTACGTTATTTAGCCTATATTCCAATAGTTCTTTTCTTTGTCGCGGGATTCACAATATTTAACAATCTTCAGATATTCGTCAGCGATTTTGCGAGTTATCAAACGGCGCTATCATTGTTTGAGCATCTGATTTTCAGTATGTTCACTGTCAACTTGATCACTGTGTTAGGCCACGGTATTGTGTGTAAAAGTGCCGGCGCGGATGTAACGCAATTCGGTATTCGATTTATCCTCAACCTTGTTCCCAGATTTGGTATTGGAATTACCGGTACTAAAGAACTTCCGCGTTCGAGTAAATTGTGGATACATGGTAGTCCATTGCTGATTCGGCTCACCTTGTTAGGTATCGCGGCAATAGTCTGGTTTTCAGCCCGCGCAAATGGCACGCAATTGTCCGAGTTTGCCCTGATGCTTGCGACTGTTTCCTTTTTTTCTTTCGTTTTTGCCGCCAACCCGTTAACAAAGGGCAATGGATATGATTTGTTAGCGACGCTAATTGAAATTCCCAACCTTCGCCAGAAAGCCAACCGTGCTTTTTTCGGCTGGTTATCGGGAAAATCAAAATCTACTGACGATGAAGAAACGCAATTTGCCTTGAAGGCATTTGCCATGGCGTCATTTATCTATGTGGTTGCTATTATCGGTATCATTACGGTGGTTTCAGCCCAATGGCTCGAGCTGAACTATCAAGGCACAGGCGTTGCAATATTTCTGTCGCTTTTCTTTTATCTTGCCTATCAATTCCGAAAAAATATTATTGTCAAACGCAATCGCATGTTGGCTAAAAAGGACAAACTCTATGCCGGTCTGGAACAAAAAATGGGTGGCAGAGGTTTACAAAAATTGCGGCAGCATGCAGCAGGTAGAGCAGGCCTTACCATTGATCATCAAACTGATGTCAAGAAGCGTGGTTATCTCAAATACATAGTCATTGCTGCTTTAATACCGGTGATGTTTATCCCTTACCCCTATGAAACAGGGGGCTCCATTCAGGTGCTTCCCGTAGAAAGACAAGAGATTTATGCGGGCACCACCGGCATCATCAAGAACGTGTATTTCAAAGGTGGTGAATTGGTTAAAAAGGGACAACTGCTTGGTGAGTTGTCCGCGCTTGAAGAGTCAAAAAATATCTCAACTACCAAAACCTCGATTCTGGAACAGCAGGCAAAACTGAATGAGCTTCTATCCACCCCCAGGCCCGAAGACGTCAATCAGGCCAAACAACGCCTTGAAACATCCAGGACCGAGGCTAAATTCAGCGCTGAGGCCGCTGAGCGTATGTCCCGGTTGTTCACTGACGGAAACGTGTCTCTGGAAATGTTCGAAGAGGCAAAAAGAAAAATGGAAGTGGACAAAACTGAAGTGTTGGAAGCGGAAGCCAATTTGGCCAAAGTAAAAAGCGGCCCTCACCCCCAGGAAATTGAAGCCGCACAACACGAACTGCAACGTCTAAACGAGCAACTGGTATATTATGAGGAAGAGCTCAAACTGACAAAATTTATTGCACCCATAGACGGGCATCTCATAACGCGTAATTTGGATTTTCTGGTGGGAAAATATTTAAATAAAGGTGATCTATTCGCGACCATTGAAAACAGCAAAATTGCCAAAGTTGAAATACAAATACCGCAATCCGACGCGGTCGATGTAAAAATGGGAGCCAAAACCAGGTTGAAAGTCTGGACGTATCCACAGCAGATTTTTGAAGGCAAGGTCGTGGAGATTTCTCCCGTCGTGGAAGAAAACGACACAGGAGAAGTTGTCGTTATTACCACTTATGCTTCTAATGAAGATGGTTTGCTGCAATCCGGCATGACGGGGTTTGGGAAAATAGATGGCGGTGAAAAACCCGTTATTGTTGCGTTTACAAGAATGTTTGTCCTGTTCTTTATGGTGGAAATCTGGTCCTGGCTGCCCTGACACCAACTCCGGAATTAAAATCAGCAAATACATTTTTATGTCTACAGAACACAATAAACCCGGCAAACACGGCGATTTGGCGGCAATAGCCAGAAAAAAACGCCTTGAACAGCTACGTCAGGAAAAAACCTGCGCGCCTCAAAACAACGGCCGGACTAAAGCTGGCATACGTGAAAAGCCCAACGCCAGGTCTTCCGACATAAATGCGTTTTTGAAGGACCTGGTCAATAAAAAAAAGGGACGCAAGCACCAGCTGGAAATAATTCAGGAGTTTTTTGAAAATCCATACAAGTTTGGTGTTGAAATTGAATTTGTACCCCACTCCAGTAATCTGGAAGAATTAAAAGAAAAGAAAGGGGAAATACAGTATAAAATCGATCTGTTGCGCAGTGTGTTAAAAGCGCTCGAAGGTGAAATGGAGTTACTTGATAAGGCGGAAAAAAGCGCCGGTAAAAATATGTAGCCGGTTGCCGACGTCAGTGCTGTCCGTTTAATTGTTTCGCTACTGCTTCTGTCTTAAAATATTTCCTGGCGATTTTATACAGTATATCGTGATGAATGGATTTTGTTAAAAACTCGTTACAACCGGCATTCAGGCAACTTCAGCTCGTTGGATTTAAGGTATTTGTTATCAGGGAGCAAGAGCTGCAATGACATATACTGTATGCCGTCTCGTTGTTTTAACTACAACATTCATTAAAACTTTAAAGTTTATCTACCCTGACATCGAAGGTGAAAAAAGCAATAAAATACGATAAGACATTGGGACAAATTACTATTGAAGAATTTACTGTAAACGACTGGAAACCAAAAAACAGCGCAAAAAAGAAACCGTGCTTTACCGCATGACGGATTATAGCGAATTATAAAACTCAATCATCCGCTGCCGGGTTTTTGCATCGGGTACATTGCCGAATCCGGCCCCCATATTATCCAGCATATGATGCACCTTTGATGTGGCCGGTATCACGCAGGTCACGTCTGGATGGGACACTATGAATTTCAGAAAAAATTGTCCCCAGCTTTCACAATCAAATTCCTTCACCCAATCAGGTAATGGCTTTCCCTTGACCCTGCCGAACATGCCTCCTCTCTGAAACGGCCGGTTGATCAGCGTTGCGATACCTTTGTCCCTCGCGATGGGCAGCAAGCGGGATTCCACATCCCGGCTTTCGATGTTGTAGCTGAATTGCACGAAATCAAACGGTTGCGTTTTTAGTATGCTTTCCAGCTCATCATGAAAACGTCCATGGGAAGTGGTAATGCCAACATAGCGGATTTTTTCTTCGGCTTTCCATTGGCGAAGTGTTTCCAGATGCGCTTTCCAGTCCCGCAAATTATGTATTTGCATCAGATCAAACCGGTTCACATCCCACAGTTTCATGGAGTGAAGCATTTGCTCAATACCTTCCTGCTTGCCATCGATCCACACCTTGGTCGCGGAGAACAGGTTATCCCTGTTTTTCACCAATTTAAGTAACTCACCAATCACGGCTTCTGCCGGGCCATACATGGGGGATGAATCGACCAAAGCACCGCCGTTATCAAAAAACGTCTGCAACACAGGCAATAGTTTTTCCCGTTCCGCCCTGTTGCCAGTGACCTCGAAGGTTTCTGATGATCCCATGCCAATCACCGGCAACAGTTCACCAGTTGACGGAATAGGTTTTTTAATGGCGGATTTATTTTTTGCATACAAGGACGAATTCAGGAATGGCGCGCTTGCACCGGCGGCCACTATCGATTTTAAAAATTGCCGGCGTTTTACCGGCGTTTTCAAAATATTCATCACTCAGCTCCCATGCGCGATGTGTTACTGATTTCTGGTGTTACTGTCGTCCGGCGTTACTGAGGTGTTGCTGCCATTTTCCCATGCGATAGGCAACCCAGGCCCACACCAGCGCCACCGGCGCAGCAATTAACGCAATGTTGGCGGCAGAAAGTCCCATGGATTTCATTCCCGCATATACCCAGGAGCTCACTGCATCACCACCCCGGTAAACGGCGGTGTCGATAAAGTTCTTTGCCTTGTATTTGGATTCCCGGTCAATCACGACGTACAACATTTCCCTGGCGGGACGCATAATGGCATAATTCCCGGCTCTGCGTATTACCTGCACCACAATTAACACCAGGACCGCTGGTGAGAAACTTAATATAAGGAATCCCATTGCGAGCAGTAACGGTATTATCGCCAAGGTCCAGGCCAGCCCAATGATGGGCACCAGTCTGCCCATAATTAATAACTGTAAAATCAAGGTTAAAATATTGGTTGCCAGATCGATAGTGGCAAAAACTGACGTGCGGGCATCAGAATCAACAAAATTATCCTTGATAATCTGCGCCTGCTGAAAATACAGAAACGTCGACAATGTTGTAAACAACAGCATTAACCCGCAGATACCCAGCAGGTATGGCGAAGCAAATACCTGCCTGATTCCCGCAATGATACTGCCGCCTAGTGGACTTTCTTTTTCCAACGCGGGTTCATCAATCGCTTGCACTGCTTGATTGCCGCGCGAATAATCGGACCAGTGTATTATACGCTTCATGCAGACCACGGCGATCAGTAAAAACACCACGGATAATAGCAGCAGATTCACCTTGCCGAAAGGTACGGCAAGAACACCGGTCAACGCAGGGCCGCTTATAGCGCCCGCAGTTCCGCCCGCTGCGATAAATCCGAACAAACGCTTGCTTTGTTCATTGTTGTATACGTCCACCATGAGGCTCCAGAACACGGATACCACGAACAAATTAAACACGCTGACCCAGACAAAAAAGATCCGTGCAATATATACCTTGTCGAAGTCCAGGTAGAAAGCCAGATAAAAAATAACGAGATTAAGGACAAAAAAATAATAGGCGACCGGCAAAAACCGCTTGCGTGGATAGCGGGAGCTGATCCAGCCAAACAGGGGCACTATGGCCAGCATCGCGGCGAACGTGGCGGTAAACAACCACTGCAGGTTCTCTACCCCGCCCTGCACGCCCATTTCATCGCGAATCGGGCGAATTATGTAATAGCTGCACAAGAGCGAGAAAAAATAAAGAAAAGACCACAAAACTGCAGCGCGTTCTTCCAGTCGGATATTGGCAAGTGTTGCCAGCACATGGTGTTTGATGTGTCGCATTAGAATACCGGTCCATAGTTTTTACTGGTGCGCCACTGGTAAAAGCAATTAATCAAATGACTCCACCCAGGATACCGCTTCCGGCCGTATACTTAAACTGCGTACATTGAACTGTTTGAGAACACGCATTTATCCTCCAGCGGTTGTCTCAGATTACTGCCATGCAATTGTAAGTATTACTGAGATTTCCTTACCGGCTTTGGTAAAGAGGCCACAACACAAACAGACCCGTCAATGGCAAATACATATGCGTGCGCAAAAAAATATAACCAGCAATAAGCGCTCATAAAGCGAAATGCAGTTAATAACGCTGTACTCATTAGACACCTGCTAAATCCGTGTGATGACACATAGCGTGAAACACTCGCTTTAGTTTCACAGTTAGTGACACAAGTTGTGGATAACTGTGTGTGTAACCTGATGCGCTTTACAACGAAAGGCTGAAAATAAACTTTTTTTGTTAGATTGTTTACCAAATAAACAAGGTTGAATCCTTATGACTTATGATTAGTCTCCCCAGCAGACAAGTCATAGGCCGGGAATTCGTTATCAGCTCTATTGCTAAACGCGTAATCGGGAAAACTGGTCAAGGATTCTGACGGGCCGCGATCCCATTGGCGCGTATCCCTGAACTTCTTGAGAGAAATTCTTAGAGGGTGCCTGAAACAAAACACCTACATGGTTTGATTATCGGTGACTATGCACAGATGATGACACAGTGTCCGGCGGGTGACAAAATACTTCATGGGAAATATTTTTACGCATCACTCCTCTTCTATCCCTTTACATTTCGTAGGCCGTTAAATATACGGCACTTCATGACCATATCGCGATTCTTAATATTTAAATATGAAAGCATTATTGCGTTTATAATCGATAGCTAATATTCCTTGCCGAACAATCAAATAAAAGATACCAAGAGCAAAATTTGTTATTTCTCGTGCATTCTCAAACAGATTCATTGAGCAAACCGGCTTTGACATCCCGATTATTCAGTCTACTATTTTAAATTGTAAATCGGGGATACATGTAATAAGAACAACACTTACAATTTTTCAATTTTACCTTTTTGAACTTTGTCCAGTTAATTTAGCGTAATAAATCTAGCGTAATTTTTACCGTAAAGGTAAGAAACGGCAGCGGGTGTTTGCCGAATACTCAGCACACCCGGACATATGGATCACTTGTTGTGCGGAAAATTGTCTAACTAAGCAGAAACACGGAATGAAAAACAAGGCGTTGCTAATTTACAGTTTATCTGTTCTTTCTATCGTCATACTCGGCATGTATTTGTTGCTGTATACAGCGGCGGGATTTACCTGGTATATCAACCGTAACCTCAGCGGCAGTGACGGGTCAGTCAGCATAGACAAAGTGGATTACACGCTCAGCGGTAACTACATCATCACTGGCCTGAAGTATACTGCGCCAAACTTCAAGCTGAATATCTCAAAACTGGAACTTGCATGGAATCCCTTGTCACTGCTTCGCCAGCAAGTGGACATTCACTCTATGGAAGGTGAGTCAGTTTCCTTGCAATTGATGGACAGCAAAATGCAGTCTGTTACATCAGAATCTTATGTAATGCCGTTCGTTGTTCAAATCCATCAAGGGTCAATAAGAAATCTGACAATGGCATATTCGGATGCATTCCGCGAGTCCTTTCAAAATGTAAAATTTGAGCAGGTCTATTTTTATGACAATATGTTTGCCAACAAGATTATATTCACGGCTGCCAATGGCGGCGCGTTCGAAATATCCGGCAATGCAGGTTTACACCGCAATGATGTGATAAACCTGACCACCAAGGCGACATTTACCATTCCTAACACCAATAAAGTTATTTTCAGCCAGGGGACGATTGTCGGTACTCCGGCGCACCTGAAATTTCTGCAGCAGACCAAATCACCCTACGCGTTCAACCTGACCGGTACGGTAGCCAATTTATTTGAAAATCCCCGCTTTGATTTCAGCGTCAACGTACACTCCATTACCGGTGAGGCGATCCATCCGGATTTGAAAGTCGCTATGCTGGAGGGAGAATTAAATGGCAACGGCTCATTATCTGAAACCGCGGTGAACGGGAAATTCAGATTGAAAGATGATTTAGCTAACTGGTGGACAATATCACTGGCGGCGTCGCTGGTGAACGGAAATGCGGATTTTAATTTTGTATCCACGCGCTCCCCCCCTACCCCGGGCCCGGGTCAAATCGAGGTTAAAGGTCAATGGCAATTCGGCTCAAGCGAACCATTTCCCCGGAGTGTGTCCATTGCCGGAACGGTTGATAACCTGCGCTGGCCGGTAAATGATGACTCGGTGTTTCAGGTCAGGCAGGGCGCTTTTCGCTATGACGGCGCTACGCTGCGTTCTGACATCAATCTCAAGGAATTGAATATCGAGACCACCGGCACGCATCTTACTGAACTTGTGCTTCACACCGGTTCGGATGATGGCAAGCGAATCACGTTGTCGGGTAAAGCCACTACGGCCGGCGGGTCACTGAAATTTGCCGGCGATCTTAATAAACAGGTGCTGGGTTACCGGGTTGCCAATTTTTCGTTGACCGGACAAAACTTCGCGCTGGTAAGAAAACCCAAAGCGCATATTATTATTTCCCCCGATCTTACTTTTTCCCGCAATGATCACTCCATTCAGTCCAGCGGAGTGATCAAGGTACCCACGGCAAATATTCAACTGCACGGTATCAGCGAAACTTACCAACAGGTGGCGTCATTGTTTTTTCCAAGCCAGAACGTAAACTCTGACCCGGCAGACTCAACACGTCATTTCAAGCTGGAATTTGGCGACGCGGTATGGCTGCATGGTTATGGGCTAAATGCCAACGTAACCGGCGGACTGGCGATAGCAAACCAGGCCAAAAATGGCCTGATCGCAAATGGCAATTTAAATGTTCTGCGTGGTAATTACACGAACAATAATCGAAAATTCATGGTGGCCGGGGGATTATTGAAATTTGAGAATAAACACCTCGACAATCCTGATCTGGAACTTGAAGTAGTGGAAAAACAGATGCCCGGTTCAAAACCGGCAATCATCAGAGGTCCGTTACAGACGCTGCACAAAGCTCGGGAAAAACCACCCATCGAGGAACTTTCACAACACGCTGTAAGGCGTATTGCCTTGAATAACTAGCAACGCACCCAGTCAATAAACTCTAACACAACAGACACAACATGCCTGAATCCAGCGCATGGATTCGTTTACAGTATTAAAAGAAATAATCTTATCAGTTGATCTACCGGCAATGTGAGCGGCCACTTGTTACCTGACTCAGGCAATCCGGTTATTAAAATACTCGTGCGCCGCTTCCTGCGCTTCTTCCAGAGAGGCATAATTCGCCGCGAACCACCTGGATACGTCATGATGGAAAATTTCCACCTCAAACAAACCATTCATGGGATCTTCAAAGTACTCGGCGATCCAATGCTCATCCAGCTTTTCCTCATATTTGCCATCCACCCGTTTACAAAGCATGATTTCCTGCATTTTATTACCCTCATGATGTTTAGCCGGCGTTTTTATTAATCAGGCTCCCGCGTAATCTTCAGCGACTTTTGCGCACTTCTCGCTGAGCACTGAATGAAGCTGGTCGTAGGACCGCGCAAAAGACGCTATTC
>JAKEGK010000032.1 GCA_022627515.1 Gammaproteobacteria bacterium | reverse complement strand
CCGTTGCGAGGCGCGTTAAAAATATCCCGGCAGGCATTTGACGCCGGTGTTGAGACCAGTCAGATTCCGGCGCCAGGTGAAGTATGGATAGAGCCGCGCATGATGAACCAGCTGAATGTGTCTCCCGGGGATGATATTATCCTTGGTTCCAGCACATTCAGGATCGCGGCGTTTTTGCGCTATGAACCGGATCGCAGCGGTGATCTATTCAGTATTGCTCCGCGTGTGTTAATGAATATTCATGACCTGCCCGGGACCGGCCTGATCCAGGAAGGCAGCCGCATGCGTTACCGGTTATTAGTGGCCGGTGAAAAAGCCAAGGTCCGGCAGTTCCGCAACCGGGTGGAAAACCAATTGCAGCCGGGAGAGCAAGTCGAAGACGTGCGCGATGCACGGCAGGAGGTCCGGACCGCCCTGCAGCGCGGGCAGCAGTTCCTTGGTTTGTCCACCATTATCAGCGTGGTGCTGGCGTTTGTCGCCGTGGCCATGGCGGCGCAGCGCTATGCGGAACGTCACCTGAATACCTGTGCTGTATTGCGCTGCTTGGGCGCCCATCAATCGCATATCGCGCGGATATTTTTGATACAGTTGATAGTGCTTGGGGTAATAGCAAGTGCGCTTGGCTGCGCTATCGGGTATGTGGCTCATACTGTGTTGTATCAAATCGCAGGCAGCCTAATTCTGGTTGATCTGCCGGCGCCTTCGCTGTGGCCCTTGCTGACTGGATTTGCCGTTGGTTTGTTGGGGCTCACGGGATTCGCTTTGCCTCCCATCTGGCGTTTGCGCAACGTGCCCACGCTCAGTGTATTGCGGCGTGAGCTGGGCGCGCTGAAACCGCTGGCGCTGTCATCTTATCTGTTTGGCGTTTTAATACTTGCGTTGTTGGTGCTATGGCAAGCCGGTAACCTGAAGATGGGATCCAGTGTCCTTGGCGGTATTGTCCTGACAGCGATTATACTTGCGCTGTTTGCTTTCGCATTAATCGTCGTGCTGAAGCGCATGCTGCCGCGGCTGCATGTGGAATGGCGTTTCGCGATTGCCAATATTACCCGCCGCAGAATCACCAGTGTTGTGCAGGTGGTGGCGTTTGGCATCGGGATCATGGTGTTGCTGTTGCTGAGCATGGTGCGTGGCGATCTGCTGGAGTCCTGGCAAAACAGCCTGCCCGCCGATGCTTCCAATCGTTTTGTCATCAATATACAGCCCGATCAACTGGAGGAGGTGGAGGAATTTTTCCGGAACCATGGACTGACACAAAGCCGTTTGTATCCCATGATCAGGGGACGCTTGATAAAAGTGAATGGCGAGGATTTGCAAACTGACAAGCTCGAGGATGAACGGGCCAGGCGCCTGGCGACCCGGGAATTTAATTTGTCATGGGCCCGGGAGATGCAGATTGACAATAAAATTGTGCAGGGAAAATGGTGGCCGGAAACCGGCTTTGCGCGGCAACAGTTTTCCGTGGAAGAAGGCATTGCCAAAACCCTTAATTTAAAATTGGGTGATATGCTGACGTTTCAGGTGGCGGGAGAGGATGTTTCGGCCACGGTAACCAGTTTGCGCAGTGTGCAATGGGATACATTTCGGGCCAATTTCTTCGTGCTGGCGCCACCCGGGTTACTTGACAACTATCCTGCCAGTTACATCACAAGTTTTTACCTGTCTGGTGATAACGCGCCGGTGCTCGATGAACTGGTGCGCCGGTTTCCCAATCTGACGGTTATCGATATTTCGGTGGTTATGAATCAGGTGCGCACTATCATGGAGCGCATCACACGGACGGTTGAATTTGTGTTTTTGTTTACGCTTTTAGCCGGATTAACAGTTATGTACGCCGCAATCCATTCGACGCTGGATCAGCGTATCCGGGAAAACGCCATATTGCGGGCGATCGGCGCCAGCCGTAACCGGTTATTACACGGGCTGGCCGCTGAGTTCGCCGTCATGGGATTACTGGCCGGCCTGCTGGCGTCGTTTTGCGCGTCATTGGCCGGATTTGTACTGGCCGACCGGGTATTTGAGCTGGAATATCAGTTGAATCTTTCACTTTGGATAGTCGGTATTTTGGGCGGTATGCTGGGCGTCGGTGCGGCGGGAATTCTGGGCACACGGCGAGTGCTGTCCAAACCGCCCCTCGCCATCATAAAAAATATTTAGGCTGAAATCCCTTGTTCGGCAGGACTACATTTTTAGTCTTTCCGGATGGTGGATCCTCAATCTTTTCCATACTCTTCAACAAGATCCGCCAATTCTGCCTGAATGTTTTGCTTTTTCTGCCTCTTGCTATCCCGTTGACTCCGCTAAAGCGCTGATTGCTATGGCCGAAAATACATTCTAGGGGTATAAGGGAAGCCGTGAAGCCGTTATTTTGATAATTCCTGGATTTAACGATACAAAGCAGAACCATATAATGCAGCCATATCAATACAGTTCAAAACTCATTCTGGTTTCAGGCTTCGCGTTTGTCATTCTCATCATGACCGCATTGACGATTACCTGGACGATTCACGTTTTCGAAAGCAAGGAAAACATCAAGGTCATTTTTGGCGAGCAAAAGCAATCCCGCCTGCTGGTAACCATGCGTGACGCCGCCAGGCAACGCGCGATCTATTTACACCGGATGGCGATGATGAAAGACGCCTTCGATCGTGATGAGGAATACATGAAATTCAATGAAGCGGCCAGCGAATTTGTGAACGCCCGTGATGAATTGCTTAGTATGGAAAATGAAGCCAGCCAGGAGATCCAGATCTGGAACAAGGCGCGCCCGGATATTATTAACGGCCAGACAACGCAACTCGAAACGGCTGAATTGATATTGCAGGACCGCAGTGTAGAAGCAAACGAACTGTTGTTGCGGAAAGTCATTCCAATTCAAAACCAGGTGAACGACACCCTGTCTGCGATGTTCGGCGTGCAAAAGGATACCGCCGCGCAGGCTTACGCAGCGGCTATCAAGCGCAATGAAAAAATTTACTGGATCGCGATTTTGTCCGGCAGCAGCGCCGTGTTGCTGACGATCGTGATTGCCACGATTGTTATTCGTCGCACCCGTTATGCGGAGTCATCGCTGGTCGAGGCGCGTATTGCAGCGCAAACCGCTACGGAGATGAAGTCACAATTTCTGGCAAACATGAGTCACGAGATACGAACTCCATTGACCGCGGTGATCGGTTACGCGGATACCTTGCTGGAAAAAAATATATCGGAAACAGATCGTCAGCACAGAGCGACACGAATTCTGAACAATGGCAAACACCTGCTGCACATAATCAATGATATTCTCGATATCTCGAAAATTGAAGCGGGTGAACTCTCTATTGAGAAGTTGTCGGTTTCGCAGGCGCAATTGATGGCTGATATCGATACCCTGATTGGAGGGTCTATACGGGACAAAGGGCTGGATTTTCAGATTGATATTCAATTTCCCGTACCGGCGAAAATCAATACTGATCCCACGCGGTTAAAGCAGATTCTGCTGAATTTGCTGGGTAACGCCAGGAAATTCACGGAAAAGGGCAGCATTGTTCTCAAGGCCGCCTATAACGCCGGTAGCAGGCAAATGTATTATGAGGTTGCCGATACGGGTGTTGGCATGGATGAAGCGGAACGCTCGCGTTTGTTCAAGCCGTTTACACAGGCGGATACTTCGACAACACGCAAGTTTGGCGGAACCGGACTGGGGCTGTATATCTCGCGTCAGCTAGCCCACATGCTGGGTGGTGACCTGGTTTGTCAGAGTGAGAAAGGCAAAGGCAGCCGGTTCGTCGCGACAATTGATACCGGCATCATTGCTGACCAGTGCCTTATCAGTTCCTTTGATTCTGATTCCTTAATTCATGGTCAACGGGAGCGGGAAACCATACCAGCGCTGCAGGGAAACGTCTTGCTGGCGGAAGATAATCCCGACAACCAGAGATTGATATCCATGTATATCCGCCATACGGGCGCTTCCGTTGTTGTGGTCAATAACGGGAAAGAGGCTGTCGAACAGGCGATTGGCGGCAACTTTCATCTGGTGTTGATGGATATGCAGATGCCGTTGATGGGCGGAGCGGAAGCGGTGCAATGGTTGCGTCAGGTTGGCAACCAGACGCCCATCGCCATGCTGACGGCGAACGCGATGAAAGAAGAAAAAGACCGCTGCACAAAACTGGGTGCGAATGAGTTTCTTACCAAGCCGATTGATAAACAGGCATTCTACCTGGTGCTGGAGAAGTATCTCGAAAACGGAGGGCAACAGAAGGCCGGGATCAATGCTGAATATGACGCCGAACTGGCGAAACTGGTGGATGAATTTATTGATTCGCTGCCGCAGCTAGCCGAAAGTCTGCAATCCGCTGCGGCCAGGCAAAACTGGGAGCAGCTTCGGTCGCTTGTACATCAGCTCAAAGGCATGGGCGGGGGATTTGGATTCAAAAAAATTACCGTATTGTCCGAACGGGTTGAAGCGGATTTGAAAGCAAACGCAATTAAAGATGCAATAAACGTTTTAGGTGAGTTATTGAAATACATTGACCGCGCGGTTGAGGAACATGAATCATCAACCAACGCAAGAAAACTGGGTACCTAAATTATGAAAAAAATAAAAGTGTTGGTTGCAGATGATATTAAAGTCATGCGTTCTTTGCTCAAAAGCAATCTATCCGCATTTAATGTGGAAATTGTATCGGAAGTCGATAATGGCGATGAGGTTATCGAGTTGGTTCGCAAGCTTATGCCGGATATTGTTTTCCTGGACATCAGTATGCCGGGAAAAAGCGGACTCGATGTGTTGCGGGAGTTGAAAAGCGAATTTGCAGGTTTATTTGTGGCCATGATCAGCGGCCACAATACTTTTGAAAATATCAAACTCTCAATGGAACTGGGGGCGGATGGGTTTGTTATAAAACCTTATACCGCGATAAAAATACGGGAGATGATTGATAAGTACCGAAGTGGTTTAAGAGGATCATTTCTGATCTGATACCGTTGCGGAATAGTGTAAGGCTATTTGGATTTACTGTTGGATGTACTGAGGGGCGGCAATACGTTGGTATCGGAGCGGTAAATCAGGGATTCGCTTTCTTCGCCTTTTTTGGGCGGTTCGTTGGTGTAATACCAGTTTCCTTTGGCGTCTTTTCGTTTATAGATGACCGACTCATTCAGATTGTCCATTGTGCCATCCATGATCCCTGGCAGTTTTTCCAGTGTTGTTTTTGAGGACGCGGCCGCTTTTTTCAGATCATCGGCATTTAATGGATCCAGGTTCTGCTGCAACATGTAAATCGCAAATGCTGCGGCGCCTAAAAGCACGATTGCCAGAACAAGCTTGATCATTTGTTTCACGCTTTATCAGAAGGTTTCACTATCCCAGCCCCACATATGCCGTTCGGGTCCGGCAAATTCAATATATATTCGCGCTGGCTCAATACCCAGCTCAGTGTGCAGCAGGCTGCACAGGGAGCGGGAAAAATCGACTGTGGAGTTTTCCGGCAATCCCAGGCTTTTCAGCTCCAAATAAGCCGACGGATCGGTGTTGCCGCCAAAACTCATATTACTTGCGTCCTGTATGGCCACCATTACATAGCTTTCCGGTTTACCCAGAATTTGAGAAACCAGCCGGGAAGCATTTTGCAGCAACTTGCGGGATTGTTCGCTGCTTAAGCTAAGATTAGTCTGGATTGATAGATATGGCACGGGTATTCCTCCGGATGTCATTTTTAGTGTTTATTTTGGATCGTGGCAGGTTGCGGCAAAGCGCATGGCCATACGGCGCATGCCGCGAGTTGGCAATGCGCTTGCGCGCAAGTAAAAAACCTAAGAAACCCGTCAGGCTGGTAAAGGCTATTAGCTAGCCTGCGGCTTGTTGTTTCGATGGTTCGTCGCTATCGACTTCAGTTACCTTGAGACGGTTCATGTCCACCCAGCGCATGATATATGCAAACATCTCCGGGTATGTGTCTTTCAAATGCGGGTCAACGGATACGCATTTGATCCCATTGACAGTTAAGGGTTGCAATAGTGGAGAGTATTGAATGCGGTGATCCCTTCCAAATGTGGAGAGGGCGCCGCTCATCCGTTCAGCCCAGTCGCTGGGACGAAACTGCCTTCCGTTTTCGGTAATACCTTCAATAATGATTCTTTTCACAGCTTCAGACGCTAGTTCCAACATAGACGCCGCCCTTTTGATGTCCGGCTTTGGCAGGACTCTATCCTTGATTTTGTAGATTTGCCCCGCTGCTGCCTTACGCAAAGGTTGCGCCAAAACTAAATTTTCCTAATCAATCTCCGCTTTCAGTGTTCGATTTTGTGGCAATATCCGTTTCGCCTGTTAGAAATCGAGCCTCAAAAAAAATTCCTGAAAACTTTCTGGCTGGCGCGCCCATTTTGCAGCGATTTATCAGCAATAATTCTAATTTTATCACTGTATTGAGATATTTGTATACGGCCAGCATTCTGACCAATCTTATCGGACCGGATGTCTAACTCTTGAACGGAAATTTCCACTTTCAAAGTTTGGCTGATCATTTTTGCCAATTGTTGCTAATTCAAATACCGGTATCGATACATATACGGCTGCACGATTAAGTACAGTGGCTATTAGGCGGTATGGCCTGGTTCAATGTACCCTGCGTAGCGATGATAGAGTGTGATTTTCGGGTAACCGCAGGGATTGTATATCTCAATGTGGCCGGATTAACGGATTGCTGTATTTTTGGTCTTAAATGCTTGACGAAATGAGTACTTATCAGTACTTTTGCAGGTTCACGTGACATATTGTCAGTGAAGTGGCGTAATTTCTGAGGGTGTATGCAAAACTACATAAGAGGAATGCTAGCGCAGAATCGTCAAGCGGTCGTGAGCGATCGCTAGAATCGTTTCCTGTTGGAAGCGGTCCAAGGTCGGTTTTCCTGGCTCTCGAGGTTTGCATACACCCTCTTTATTTTGAAACACATACCGTAAAACCATCAACGTGGGCGATTACTCGTGAAGCTAAGTGGCGGTGAAATACTGGTTCAGTTTCTCCATGACGAAGGCGTGGAGTATCTTTTTGGCTATCCTGGTGGCGCTGTGCTGCACATTTATGATGCGATTTATAAACAGGATAAGGTGAAGCATATACTGGTGCGCCACGAGCAAGGTGCAACGCACGCAGCGGACGGTTATGCAAGGGCTACGGGCAAGCCGGGCGTGGTATTGGTTACATCGGGCCCCGGCGCCACCAATGCGGTCACCGGTATTGCCACGGCCTATATGGATTCCATTCCTATGGTGGTTATTACCGGGCAGGTGGCTACACAGTATATTGGCAGCGACGCGTTCCAGGAGGTGGATGCGGTAGGTATCACACGGCCTTGCGTCAAACATAATTTCCTGGTCAAGCGGGTTGAAGATCTGGCGATAACGCTGAAGAAAGCCTTCTACGTTGCCACAACCGGCCGTCCCGGTCCGGTGGTTGTTGATGTTCCGAAGGACGTGACAGCGCCGAATGTGAAAATTGACTATGAATATCCAGGGTCGGTTACCATGCGATCCTATAATCCCGTGGAAAAAGGACATCCAAAACAGATAAGGCAGGCGGCAGATATCATATTGTCTGCCAAGCAGCCCATGATTTATACCGGCGGGGGTGTGCTGCTCAGTGATGCAGCGGAAGAGCTGATTGAGTTTACCCATTGTCTTGGTTATCCCATCACCAGTACCTTGATGGGACTGGGGGCTTATCCCGCAACCGATCCTCAATTTCTGGGCATGCTGGGGATGCACGGCACTTACGAGGCGAACATGGCGATGCATGAATGCGATGTGTTAATTGCCATTGGCGCGCGCTTTGACGATCGTGTAACCGGAGATACCGAAAAATTCTGTCCCCAGGCCAAGATTATCCATATTGATATCGATCCTTCATCCATTTCAAAAAACGTGAAGGTGCATGTGCCGATTGTAGGCAACGTAAAAACCGTTTTAACGGACATCAATGCCGTGCTCAAAGAGAAAAATAGCAAGCCGGATAAAGAAGCACTGGATAAATGGTGGCAGCAAATCAAGGTTTGGCAAAAAGAAGACTGTCTGCAATACGATCGTAAAAGCAAACTGATCAAACCACAGTTCGTCCTGGAAAAACTTTACGAAGTAACCAAAGGTGATGCCTATATTACATCTGATGTAGGGCAGCATCAGATGTTCGCCGCGCAGTTTTACAAATTTGATAAGCCGCGCCGCTGGATAAATTCCGGTGGCCTGGGCACTATGGGCTTCGGCTTGCCGGCGGCAATGGGTGTGCAATTGGCCTTTCCCGGTGCGCCGGTCGCCTGTATTACAGGTGAAGCCAGTATTCAAATGTGCATCCAGGAGCTTTCAACCTGCATGCAGTATATGTTACCGATCAAGGTGGTGAACCTGAATAACCGTTATATGGGCATGGTGCGCCAGTGGCAGGAGCTGATGTACGAAAGCCGCTATTCCCACTCCTACATGGACGCGCTGCCGGATTTTGTGAAACTGGCTGAAGCCTATGGCCATGTCGGTGTTCAGATTACGGATCCGAAAGATGTTGAACCGGCGTTAAAAGAGGCGTTTACCAAGTACAAGGACCGGCTGGTATTTCTCGACTTTATCACTGATCAGTCTGAGAATGTTTACCCCATGATCAAGACTGGCCAGGGGCATCACGAAATGTACCTGGCTTCGCAGCGCGGCAGAGGATTGGCATAGTATGCGGCATATCATATCCATCCTATTAGAAAATGAAGCGGGCGCGCTGTCGCGGGTCGCGGGGCTGTTCTCTGCCCGTGGTTACAACATCGAATCATTGACCGTTGCGCCAACAGAAGACGGAACATTGTCAAGAATCACACTGGTAACCCGGGGTCCAGACGAGATTATCGAGCAGATTACCAAGCAGCTGAACAAGCTGATCGACGTGGTGAAGCTGGTTGACCTGACTGAAGGGGATCACATCGAACGTGAAATGATGATGATCAAGACGCGGGTCACCGGGGAGGGCAGGGACGAGGTGAAACGGCTGACAGAAATCTTTCGTGGCCGCATTATCGATGTGACCGACACCACCTACACTGTTGAATTGACGGGTAGCGCGAGCAAGCTGGATGCCTTTATCAAGGCGCTGAATGTGCCGATTCTGGAAACCGTGCGGTCCGGAGTAGCAGGCATCGCGCGCGGGGAAAAATCACTGCATGTCTGAAGCCGCATTCCTTTACTAATTGACAGGCAATCAGAACAACTATTCATTATTTGAAACAGGAGAAGATTTAACGTCATGAAAATTTATTACGACAAAGACTGCGACCTTTCCATAATAAAAAGCAAAAAGGTGGCGATTATCGGTTATGGTTCACAAGGACATGCGCACGCCAATAACTTGAAAGATTCCGGCATCAAGGTAGTGGTTGGACTGCGGCCCGGTTCCGCATCCGTTGTGAAAGCCAAAAACAGCGGTCTCACGGTAAAGGATGTACCGGAAGCGGTTCAGGAAGCCGACGTTGTTATGATCCTTGCGCCTGACGAGCATCAGGCAAAACTTTACCGGGATCAAGTCGCTCCCAATATCAAGGAAGGTGGCGCCTTGTGTTTCGCACATGGATTCAATATTCACTTTGGCCAGATTGAGCCGCGCGCTGATCTGGATGTCATCATGATTGCTCCAAAAGGGCCGGGGCATCTGGTGCGCTCCACTTTTACGCAGGGCGGTGGCGTGCCCAGCCTGATCGCCGTGCACCAGGACGCATCGGGCCACGCGAAAGAGACTGCGTTGTCCTATGCATCCGCCAATGGCGGCGGCCGCGCAGGTATCATTGAAACCACGTTCCGTGACGAAACCGAAACCGATTTGTTTGGCGAACAGGCTGTTTTGTGCGGTGGCGCCACAGCGCTGGTGCAAGCGGGTTTTGAAACGCTCACCGAAGCCGGTTATGCGCCTGAAATGGCTTACTTTGAATGTCTGCACGAATTGAAACTGATTGTGGATTTGATGTATGAAGGTGGAATCGCCAACATGCGTTATTCCATTTCCAACACCGCTGAATACGGTGACCTGACGCGTGGTCCCCGTATTATCACCGAAGAAACCAAGGCGGAAATGAAACGCATTCTCAGGGAAATTCAGACTGGAGAATTCGCGCGTGAATTTATTCTGGAAAATCAGGCCGGCGCCGCCACTTTAAAAGCCAAACGCCGTATTGGCCGCGAACACCCCATCGAACAGGTCGGGGAAAAACTGCGCAGCATGATGTCCTGGATAAAAGAAAGCAAAATTGTCGACAAATCCAAAAACTGAAAATACAAATATACTCACCGGGCAAGGCAATGTGTTAAACATTGTCTTGCTTTCTTCTAAACAGCCAGAACTCACCTTATGATTAACTACGAACGCCCGATTATTGCCAGGCAGGCTCTGTTGCCGCTTGCCGCGCTGATCCTGGTGGCGTCAATAGTGCAGAATCGTTTTGGATGGCAAATCGCCGCTGGATTCTGGCTGGTAACACTGTTGTTGGCGTATTTATATCGTGACCCACGCCGGCGGGTTCCGCCGTTGCCGTTGGGTATCGTAGCACCCATTGATGGCAAGGTAGTATCCGTCATTGAACAAAGGGATCCTTATCTTGCCCGCGACGCGGTATGCATTAATATGCGCGGCAGACTCTTGGGCGCGTTTGGTATCCGCAGCGCCATGGAAGGAAAGGTGAATGATCAGTGGTTTGGATCCCTTCCGGACAATAATGAAGATCACAGTATCTACAAAAAATCCGGCATACCCGCCTTCGCGCAATGGACGCAAAGTGACGAGGGTGATGATATTGTCACAACCTTAACACCAAGATTTTTTGGCAAGGATGTGAATTACACTGTTCATAGTGGGGAGCGTACCGGTCAAGGTAAACGTTGCGGTTTTGCGCCATTTGGCGTTAACGCAGAAATTTTTGTACCAGCGGGCTGTCGTATTGAAGTGCGACCGGGAGATAGAATTCAGGCAGGCGCCAGCGTGATTGCCACCTTGGTTCGATAATTGAATGGTTGTGCGTTATATTTTGATGATCGCCAATGAAACCGGAATGGTTGACGGAAGGATAGCGTAAAGTCTATGCATCCCAAGATACTTGAAAAGCAACGTGGCCGCGGGATTTACCTGCTGCCCAATTTATTTACCACAGGTTGTTTGTTTGCGGGTTTTTACGCCATTGTGGCGGCGATGAGCGGAAAGTTTGAAGCCGCGGCCATTGCCATATTTGTCGCCATGATCATGGACGGTCTTGATGGGCGTATTGCCCGGTTAACCAACACCCAGACCAATTTTGGCGCAGAGTACGATAGTCTGGCGGATATGGTGGCGTTTGGACTGGCGCCGTCATTGGTGATGTATGAATGGGCGCTGTTAAATCTGGGCAAGCTTGGCTGGTTAGCAGCATTTATTTACACGGCTGGCGCGGCGCTGCGCCTGGCGCGTTTTAATACCCAGGTTGGCACGGCGGGCAAACGGTACTTCCAGGGCCTGGCCAGCCCGGCCGCTGCGGCGGTGGTGGCTGGCATGGTGTGGGTAGGCACAGATCACGGGCAATTGGGCGCCGATTGGCGCATTCCCGCGTTTGCGCTGACCTTGGCCGCAGGAATATTGATGGTCAGCAATATCCGCTACCGGAGCTTTAAGGATCTTGATCTGAAAGGAAAAATCCCTTTTGTGACGATGATTATCGTCGTTCTGGTCTTTGTGTTTATTTCAGTAAGCCCGCCCCAGGTGTTGTTTTCCATATTTCTTGTATATGCGATTTCCGGCCCTATATATACGCTGGTCAGGTTGCGAAAACGGCGCGCAGAACGCAGGATGCATAGTCATGCTGAGTCGACCGGCGAGCCTCTGCTGCAACCAGCAAATGACAAAACGCGCGAAGATACAAACGCACCAGCTTCCAAGGGGCAAAAAGAACATCCCTGAAGAACCAGAGTCCCTTGGCAAATGCGCTGTCTCTCGCTATAGTTAGGTAAAGACGAACTATTAAACACGGTTTAAGTCAACATAAGAACGTAGTAACACGTAGTAATAAGTATTTAACTTAACATTAACGATTAAAATGCACAAACACAGCAACAATTCACATTATGCTTTACAAAAAGCTTCATGCCGTGATGAGGATATTACTCATTCCGTTGATAATGCTGTGTTCGCGTCAATCACGTCTTACGGCCTGCTCCTGCTACTGCCCTAAGGGCAGACTATCCTATTTAATCCAATTTATTTCTGTTTGTTTTCCATAAATCCGTCAAGGGTTTGGTACAATTGTATTTAATCAGCGTGTTTTGCTGTGAATAATCTCACCGGCAAGCCATGCGAATGGAGCGAGACCATGAATGACAAATTAATTATTTTTGATACGACGTTACGCGATGGTGAGCAAAGTCCCGGCGCTTCCATGACCCGGGATGAAAAATTGCGGATTGCTAAAGCGCTGGAAAAAATGCGCGTGGATGTTATTGAAGCGGGCTTTCCCATTGCCAGTCCCGGCGACTTCGAAGCCGTAAAAGCTGTCGCCGAGGCCATCAAGGACAGTACCGTATGTGGTTTGGCGCGGGCATTGGACAAGGATATTGACCGGGCCGGTGAAGCATTAAAAAACGCCAATTCCGGGCGTATTCATACCTTCATAGCGACTTCCCCGATTCATATGAAAATGAAATTGCGCATGGAACCGGAGCAAGTCCTTGAGCAGGCGGTGCGTGCGGTAAAACGCGCGCGTCAATACACTGACAACGTCGAGTTCTCACCCGAAGACGCCGGACGCTCCGAGCTGGATTTCTTGTGCCGGGTGTTGGAGGCGGTGATTGCTGCCGGCGCCCGCACCGTCAATATTCCCGATACCGTCGGCTATAACCTGCCACATCAGTTCGGCAATTTGATCGCGCAATTAATTGAGCGCGTGCCTAACTCTGGCCAGGCGGTATTCTCCGTGCACTGTCACAACGATTTGGGGCTGGCGGTCGCCAATTCGCTTTCCGCCGT
>JAKEGK010000031.1 GCA_022627515.1 Gammaproteobacteria bacterium | reverse complement strand
GCCAGACGCCTCCGCTTCCCGTGCGGGATTGTTCATTTATATAAATTAAAGTAACAAAGTAGAATTAGTATTAGGGGTTTGACAACACGTTAGATTTCAAAGGACCAGTACCTTATCAAAGCTGATTCGCCGGTAATGACCATTCTGCAAAAACTCTATCATTGGATTGACCGAAACATCCTCGAACTGGGGCGTGAAATGCGTCTTACCTATCTGCCGCCGTTAATGGTGTACACCGCGGCGGGCGTGTCGGGATTGACTGGAATCGTCGGTACTTTTTTTGTTAAAGACTATCTGGGATTGTCGGCGGAATTTCTGGCGGCCCTGGGCTTTTGGGCGGGAATACCCTGGGCTTTGAAAATGCCTCTGGGTCACCTGGTGGACCTGATCTGGCGCTTCAAATCGGTCATGGTGTTTATTGGCGCTGGAATGATTGCCATAAGCCTGCTCATCATGGCCGGGCTGCTATCCAGTCCGGACGGTATGCGCGCGATTATGTCCGCTGAAGCCTGGTTTGTCATCAGCGCGTTATTGGCGCCCGCCGGTTATGTGGTGCAGGATGTGGTAGCCGATGCGATGACGGTGGAAGCTGTGCCGCAATACCGCAAAGACGGTCAGGCGTACGATAATAATACCAAACGTCTTATGCATACCACTATGCAAACTCTGGGACGGGTGGCCATCATCGGCGGCGGGGTACTGGTTGCATTGTTGAACGTTTATATGTTCAGCGGCGTGGAGGGTCTGGAGGAAGTACACAAGGTAAAAATTTACACCGATATCTATCAACTCGCGTTGCTGATTCCCGTTATTTCGGTGTTGGGAGTAATCCTGGGTTATTTCCTCAAATGGAAGGAATATAACCGCCTGCGGCAGGCTGGTTATCAACACGCCGATGCCTGGCGCATGATTAGCGTGCAGGAAGAGCCGCCGGCGCCTAACTGGTGGATACTGGGTGGCAGTCTGGTGTTTGTGATATTCAGCCTGACGATGGGCTTGGGTGATATTCCTTATAACCAGGAAATCATTTTCTTTGGTTCCATGGTGATTATTTTGTTCCTGATGTCGCGTCTGGTAAAAGTACTGGATGTGAATGCCCGCCGCACCCTGGTGGGCACGGCATTGATTATTTTTGTTTACCGCGCCACTCCGACACCCGGTCCCGGTTCAACCTGGTGGATGATAGACGAACTGGGTTTTGATCAGCAGTTTCTGTCCGTTCTGTCATTGATTGGCGCCGCATTAACATTGTTTGGCATGTTCATATTCCGCCGGTTCATGGCGGAAAAATCCATTGCTTATGTGGTTGTGTTCCTTACTGTCGTTAGTACGATTCTAACTCTGCCGATTGTGGGTATGTACTACGGTTTGCATGAATGGACCGCCGCGCTTACCGGCGGAATAGTGGATGCGCGGTTCATCGCCCTGGTGGATACCGCGCTGGAATCACCGCTCGGGCAAATAGCGATGATTCCCATGCTGGCCTGGATTGCGAATTCAGCGCCGGCGCAATTAAAGGCGACATTCTTTGCTGTCATGGCGTCATTCACCAATCTGGCGTTATCGGCCAGTCAGTTGGGAACCAAATACGTCAATCAGATTTTTATCATCACGCGGGAAGTTAAAGACCCGCAAACCGGCGTGGTAACCGTGCCCGCCAATTACGATGAGTTGGGAATTTTGTTAATAACGGTGACGTTACTGGTCTTTGTGTTGCCTCTCACAGCAATTTTAATTGTAAAGCGTACCAGGTTGCAGAGCGCCTGAGCCTTAATCAAAACCATTCTCAAAAAGAAATTCCCTTCAGTGCTGTGCGTTTGATACAGGTATTATTGTGGCGTTTGTTAACTGTGTCACGGAACATCAAGTAATATTGTGCATAAAGCCGCAATACGTCTGACTAATCATGTTAGTCAAGTGACAAAATTGCTCACATATTTTCCTGCCCTGGGATTGCGCGCACGTCCGTTTAGAGTAGTAGTTAACAGATATTTTAATGTTCTATCATTCACTTAACCCTGGCGTGCGTTGCTTGGCATGCAACTTGTGAGGCATTGCTCATATTTTCCGTGACCTGTCAAATAATGCGAGGGAGTTATGAGCAGTTTGCAGTTTGATTCTCTGAATTTTATCCGTTCTGGACGCGCGCCGCTTCGTTGCGCTTCCAGGATTATTTTGCTGGTAATGTTCGTTGCTTTATTGTCAGCCTGCAAGCAGGAAAACAGCCAATCACCGGCCGGCGCTGTAGAGTCTGGACAACCATCGTTAACCGAGTCGGTCGAATCCGGTTCGGTGAATGCAGCAGACACAACACAGATCGATGCATCCACGGTAGAGCCATTGATATTTCCTCTGATGGCGGGCCAGCATATCGAAGTTGGCAGCATCACGGTTACCAATACTGAGAACAGTATTATCGTAATGTATGAAACCACGGAAGGTTGGGGTATTACTGAAACGCATCTGGATGCGGCGCTGGATTATAGCGGATTGCATACCAACCGGGCGGGAAACCCTGTTCCCGGGAATTTTAGTTATTCCACCAGTCATCCGGAAGCGGTTTATAGCGTCACCCATGTTATCGATGATCTTGAGTGGAGTGCTGGTATGGAGATTTACCTGGCAACACATGCCGTGGTTGTGTCGCAACAGGGCAGTGAAACAGCCTGGGCAGGAGATATGGATTTTCCTGGCAATAACTGGGCGGTTTATTTTACTTATACTACCCAGGAGCCAAGCGCTGATCAGCGGGGGCAATTACAGTTTGCTCAGGCGATCTATGAAACTGCCGAACTCGGCAGAGGCCGTCCAAACCTCGTGCAAGTTGAAGTGCAGCGGGTGGGTGGTTCGCAGGGCTCTGTTTCCGCCCGCTATAGAATTACCGGCGGTACCGCCGTAATTGACCGTGATTATGCCATTGAAAGCGCCACCGGGTTGTTGGAGTTTCTGGATGGTGAAACCTCGAAAATTATTTCAATCATTATTTTTGATGATAACGAATACGAGCAGTATGAATCACCCTATGAAACCATCGATATGGTGTTGGAGGAATCCTGCTGCCTCGGTTTGCAACAAACAACCCAGGTGCAAATATTCGATGATGAAGAATTGAATTAATATCATAACAGGTAATTTTCCATGAAGGCCTGATGCTGCTGTTGTCATGCGGCATCAGGCCTGAAATTTTCCAGCCGCGGTTTACGGTATGCAAATAATCATTGGTCGAAGCCGGGTTTCGTTTTACGATTAAATGGTGAAGTTACCATTCCACCAATCTCAAGTTCGGGATCTTGCCTGGGTGATGGCGAGTCCGTGTTTGCTGGCCGCGGCGCCGGATGTCGTATCGAATGACGCTTGTCAAATAATTTACAGGGACAACCATGACTGGTTGCTTGCATTGGATAAGCGGCCGGATTTATTACTGGCAACACTTGAAAAGAATAACGCCCGCCCTCTTGGTTATTACTTCGAAGAACTGGTCGCATTCTGGCTGCAGCAACGGATTGCCGGCAATTATTTTGAATCACATGTCCGGGTATTCGAACAAAAACGCGCGCTGGGCGAATTTGATTTTCTGTTTACAACCGGCAATAACGATACGCTGGTGCATTGGGAGACAGCGGTAAAGTATTATCTGTATTTTAAAACAGAACATGAAAAGATCTGCGGGTACGGTCCAAACCCGGATGACCGGCTCGATATCAAGCTGAATCGTATATTCAATCACCAGTTAAAGCTGGGTTCTTTTCCACAAGCCTTAAAGTTGCTGGAGCAAATAGGTTTTAAAAGTGTGAAGGCGCAGGCGTTTTTCAAGTGTTATTTATTTTATCCTGTGAACAGCCAGTGGTGGAAACCACCAAAGTTGCCCGATTATCTCGCTCCGGACCATATGAAAGGATGGTGGACCCGGATCAATCGCCTGGAGTTGCCGAAAACCGCTTCCGGTCAGCGTTGGATTATGCTGCTCCGGCTGGAATGGCTTGCTCCAAAAGTTATCAACCGGCCAGATGATTCCCGGCTATTGGAACAGAGTCAACTTTGTGAACTTCTGGCGCAACATTTTGCGCGGAGCCGGCAACCGTTGCTGATTGCCCAAATGGCGAGGGACGACACACGCGGCTGGCAGGAGGTATCCCGTGGTTTCGTCGTCGGTGAGCATTGGCCAGATGAGTCAGCCGAAGCCACTCGCGGCTAACCACCCAAAAAGCGTGAACAGGTTCCGGTTTTTCTGGCCAAGAGTTCCCTTGATCTGCCCAAACTGTTAATTCTGTCACAACCTATTGAGTATTAATCGGCCATGCTTTAGACTGCCGCCGCAAAAAATTTTATTACCATGCGCATGCGGTTGAGAGAAGATAGAGTGAATTAAGGCGGATCGGAGAACTTAGCGCCTGAGGATTCAGAATCCGGGACTCTTGCCGATGAAATTGAATAAGAATATGCCAGAAGTTGAAAATGACTGAAGGAGTAAACGGGAGTTAACAATGAACGCATTTAAACTGGACCTAATGACGCTACTTGCCGTGTTTGTCATTTTAGCGGTTATAGTAACCATGACATTCGGCGCCAAAGATGTAGGCAGTACAAGCGCAAATACCTTCAATCAACCAAAGAGTACCATTGGAACCCCGGGTGGTGTGGCGCCCGTCAGCAGTTCTTCATTCAGGTACCGCGAATCGCAAGCGGTTATTCCTGCATCAAGGTATGCCAGCAGAAGCTGGAATTGATTTCTAATCTCTTCTCTGTAAAGCGCGAATCCAGCGGTGATAGATTTTATGCGCGGCGGAATTGAGTTGATCTATTTTAGAATCCAGGTTTTCCAGAATTAACTCTCCCGGTTGTATACTTTCTGATGGCATGCTGATTTCATTGGCGTATTCAGCAACCCATTCCCGTACCATAGGTTCAGTCATTTCGACATGAAATTGCAGCGCCAGCGTGTTGCCGATGGCAAATGCCTGGTTCTGGCAATATTGGCTGGATAACAGCGGGGTCGCGCCTCGTGGAATGGAAAACGTTTCACCATGCCAGTGGAACGCCTCGAATTCATCGGGTAAAGCGGTCAACCAGTCTTGTGCAAGCGGATTGTGTTGTTTGTTTACTGTGTGCCAGCCAATTTCTTTTACCGGATTCCTGCTGACGATTCCACCCAGGGCTTTGGCTATCAACTGCCCGCCCAGGCAGTGGCCGAGCATCGGCAGTTCCCGTTCGACCGCCCGCTGGATAAGTGATAGCTCCTCTGCAATCCATGGCAGGTCATCATTCACACTCATCGGCCCGCCCATAAAAACCAGGGCGCTGAATTCGCCGGCACTGCCGGGCACCGGATCGCCCTGATCGATGCGGATCAGAATATGAGGTATCCGCTGTTGATCGAGGAAGTCTGCAAAGTAGCCAGGACCTTCGCATTCCAGGTGACGGAAAATAGCAATGGGTTTCATGAACGAGCCTGACATGAGATTAATTGAGTGTCATGGACGCCCAGCTTAAAGGGGGCGCATGTTTTTTTCAATTAACGCGTAGGCGGAATGGTTATGGATTGATTCAAAATTTTCCGATTCGACAATATAACCGTCAATTCGTTTGTCTTCGTTCAATTTCACGGCAATATCGCGCACCATGTCTTCCACAAATTTGGGATTATTGTAGGCGCGCTCCGTGACATATTTTTCATCCGGCCGTTTCAGCAGGCCATATAGTTCACAGGATGCGGTTTTTTCCACGATATCGATGATATCTTCTATCCAGACGAATTCGTTGGTGCGCACTGTCACGGTCACGTGAGACCGCTGGTTATGGGCGCCATATTCCGAAATTTTTTTAGAGCAGGGGCACAAGCTGGTCACCGGCACGAGAACTTTTAATACGGTGGATTTTTTGCCGTCCTTGATTTCGCCCAGAAAGGTAATATCGTAATCCATCAGGCTTTGCACGCCTGACACGGGAGCGGATTTGTTGACGAAATAGGGAAAAGTCATTTCAATATGCCCGGCTTCTGCTTCCAGGCGCTCGACCATTTCCGCAAGGATATGCTTGAACGAACGCACTGAGATTTCACGTTCGTGCTGATTCAGGATTTCCACGAACCGTGACATGTGAGTGCCTTTGAAATTATGCGGCAGGTTTACGTACATATTGAAATTCGCGATGGTGTGCTGCTCGCCGCCGCTGCGGTCACGCACCCGGATCGGGTGGCGGATATCCTTGATGCCGACTTTGTTTATCGGTATTTTTCGCTTGTCCGCGCTACTCTGGACGTCGGCGATTTCCAGCTCGGTGATATCTGAAGCGTCGCTTTGTTTGTTCACGATGTCGCTTTGTTTGTTCACGATAGTGATGTCTCTGTTAATTCTGGTGTTCGGAGTAGGTGACACAGGCCCGCTCGGTTTCCCACAATGTCACCGTTGTAATCCGGACCCGGCCGTTATTGATTAGCTCCGATACACCTTTAAATATATAGGCAGCAATATTTTCAGCGGTTGGATTGATCTCATCAAAGGGTTTGATCTCATTGAGATAGCGATGATCCAGTTCCGAGGTAACCTGTTTAGTGGCCTTTTTGATTTCCTTGAAATCAATGCCCATGCCGGTTTTGTCCAGGGCTGTGGCGAGGACCTCAACTTCCACTTTCCAGTTGTGTCCGTGCATTCGGCTGCACGCGCCGGGATAGTCCCGCAACGTATGCGCAGAGGCAAAATCGGTCACTATTTTTAGTTTATAAGATACTGCCATTAGTTGATTAAAATGCTAAGGTATTTTGTGAATTATCGCAAGTATACCGGTTTAAAAAGTTTTTAATGCTGATCATTATACCAGAAGTGTCCAGACCACAGGCAGTAAGACATTCTTCGCGGGTTCCCTGTTCAATAAAACGATCCGGAATACCCAGATTGAGTATGGGAATAGTCACGTTTATGGAGGCGAGGTATTCATTGATGGCGCTTCCTGCGCCGCCTTGTATGGCATTTTCTTCCACTGTGATCAGGTAATGGTGGTTGGCAGTCAGTTGAAGCAACAGCTGTTCGTCCAGTGGCTTGATGAACCGCAGGTTAATCACGGTTGCTCCCAGTTTCTGACCCACGGCAATAGCAGGTTGCACCATGCTGCCCACCGCTACAATGGCAATGTCTTTGCCGGCGATGATAGTTTCCGCTTTGCCGATTTCCATCGGTTGCATTGCAGATGAAACACGGGCACCGGGTCCCTTGCCCCGGGGATAACGCACGGCGCTTGGCCCGTTGTGCTGAAAACCCGTATACAACATTTGCCGGCACTCATTCTCATCAGCCGGCGCCATGATGACCATGTTTGGAATGCAACGCATGAAACTTAGATCAAACGTGCCGGCATGGGTGGGGCCATCGGGGCCAACCAGCCCGGCGCGGTCAATCGCGAACAGCACGGGCAGATTTTGCAATGCGACATCATGGATCAGCTGGTCGTAGGCGCGTTGTAAAAAGGTGGAATAGATTGCGACCACCGGCTTCAGGCCATCGCAGGCCATGCCCGCGGCCAGCGTAACGCTGTGCTGCTCCGCGATACCCACATCAAAATAGCGATCAGGATAAATATCGGAAAACCGCACCAGCCCGGATCCTTCGCGCATCGCCGGGGTAATGCCAATGAGGCGTTCATCCAGCGCCGCCATGTCGCAAATCCAGTCGCCAAACACCTGGGTATAAGTAGGTCCTGAAGACTTATCGCTTGCGGCGGGTTTAAATATCTCACCGGTCTCCGGATCAAACGTGGTGACGCCGTGGTACGCGCAAGGGTTGTCTTCCGCCGGCCCAAAGCCCTTGCCTTTTTTCGTGACTACATGCAAAAACTGCGGGCCGCTCATATGTTTTAAATTCTGCAGCGTGGTAACCAGGGTGTCGATATCGTGTCCGTCGATGGGGCCAATATAATTAAAGCCCAGTTCTTCAAACAGGGTGCCGGGCAGCACCATGCCCTTGGTGTGTTCTTCCGCGCGCCGCGCCAATTCCCACACTGTGGGCATCCTGCTTAATACTTTTTTACTGCCTTCTTTTGCGGTGGCGTAAAGACGGCTGGAAAGCATCTTGGCCAGGTAGTTGGACAAGCCGCCGACGTTGGGTGAAATTGACATATCATTGTCGTTGAGAATGACCAGCAAATTGGCGTCCAGCGCGCCGGCGTGATTCAGCGCTTCAAACGCCATGCCCGCGGTCATGGCGCCGTCGCCAATCACGGCAACCACAGCACGCTGCTTATTTTCTTTTTGCGCGGCGATCGCCATGCCCAGCGCCGCGCTGATGGACGTGC
This sequence comes from Gammaproteobacteria bacterium, assembly GCA_022627515.1. Classification (GTDB taxonomy): domain Bacteria; phylum Pseudomonadota; class Gammaproteobacteria; order SZUA-152; family SZUA-152; genus JAKEGK01. Next base: position 8,552 of record JAKEGK010000031.1, on the reverse strand, counting down.
TGGAATGGCCGACGCCGAAAGTGTCGTATTCGCTTTCGCTGCGGCTGGGAAATCCCTTGATGCCATCCTGTTGCCGGATGGTATCCATTTGCCTGCGGCGGCCGGTGAGAATTTTGTGCGGGTAACTTTGATGACCCACATCCCATACCAGCCGGTCCTCCGGTGTGTTAAATACATAGTGCAGGGCAACTGTCAGTTCAACGGTGCCCAAACCGGCCGCCAGGTGACCGCCGGTTTTGCTGACGGTATGGATGAGGAACCGGCGCACCTCATCCGCCAGCTGGCGCAAATCCTTTTTTGTCAAACGCCGCACATCAGCAGGTGATTCAATGCTTTCCAGGAGAGACAGTGATGTAGTGCCTTGTGCGTCGGGATTTTTCATAAGGTGTCAGATAAAAAATTTAAATAGCCAGGCAGTATATCAGCTTTGGCGGTCGATGATATAACGCGCGATCTGGCGTAACAGATCAGCGTTTTTTCCCAGCTTGTTCAGGCTCTCCAGCGCCTGGTTGACCAGGTCTTGCGCCATTTCCTTGGCTTTTACCAGGCCAATCAAACTGGGATAAGTGGGCTTGTTGCGGGCCGCATCAGCGCCCTGGGTCTTGCCGAGCATGTTTGTGTCGCTTTCCACGTCGAGGATGTCGTCCCGAACCTGGAATGCCAGGCCGATGCATTTGGCGTAATGATCCAGCCTCTCGATGAGTTCCAGATCCACATCGCTGCGGCTAAGCGCGGCGAGTTTAGCGCTGGCGCGAATCAAGGCGCCGGTTTTATGAATGTGCATGTTCTCGAGCTCAACCATATTTAGTTCCTTGCCCACGGCCGCCAGGTCGATCGCCTGTCCACCCGCCATGCCTCTTGAGCCGCTGGCGATTGCGAGGCTATCGATCATTTCAAGCCGGCGTTGCGGATCATTCACCATGGTTTCATCATGGGCGAGAATGTGAAACGCCAGAGATTGCAAGGCGTCACCGGCTAACACTGCGGTGGCTTCATCATATTTTATGTGACAGGTCGGAACTCCACGGCGCAAATCATCATTGTCCATCGCGGGCAGGTCGTCATGCGCCAGCGAGTACGCATGAATGAGTTCCACCGCGCAAGCCGGGCCATCCAGCAGTTGTTCTTCAACGCCGATGGCGGCCCCGGTTGCATAAACAAGAATGGGACGTATGCGCTTGCCGCCATTTAACGTGATGTAACGCATAGCCTCATGGAGCCGTTGCGGTGCGATATCCGGAGCGGGTAACCATTGCGATAAGGCGTGCTCAACGCGTTGCCGCCTGGTTTGCATGAAATAGGAGAGGCTCAAGGTTAATCTCAACTTCCAGTTTTAATAGTGATCAGTTTCAAAAGTGATTAGTTTCAATAGTGATGTTAATAGCGGTTATTACACGAACTTCCATATCATGATGGGCAATTACTGCACGGTTATTTTCAGGGAACAGCCTCTGCATCGGATTGATCAAGATCATCCACGTCAACAACTTCATCACTTTGTTTTTTCTCAATCAGCATTTGAATTTTTTGCTCGGCTTCCTGCAGCGCCTGCTGGCAAGTTCGGGTCAATTCGATGCCGCGCTCAAATTTTTTCAGGGAATCCTCGAGACTGATATTGCCCTGCTCCATTTCTTCCACCAGTGATTCCAGCTCCGCAATGGCGGCTTCGAAGTTGATCGATTTGCGGGTTTTTTTAGCCACAGGCGATTGCCTCAATAGTTGATGTAATTGTTGACTGCCACTAACTAATACCAGTACCACTACTCGTTGCCAGCATAATAAAATGGCAAGTACGTTACTCCAGCCAAGCCGGGCGGTCAAATGCGCAACACCACGGATTTTTATAATAAAGCGGATTTAAACGAATTGTTGACAATCGGAATTACGCTGTTACATTTCAATTTCTATTTAAAGTCTAATTATAAACCAGTGTGCAGTGTTACAGACAAATAAGTCGAATTACTTTATAGTCGCGTCAGCTGCGGGGCACATCGCACCTTGAATAGTTATGGAAATTAATGACTTAATACATGAGTGGAGGGAATGTATGAAACTCAAAGGTAGTAAAACCGAAGAAAATTTAAAAGCCGCGTTCGCGGGCGAGTCCCAGGCCAATCGCCGCTATTTGTATTTTGCAGCCAAAGCGGATGTTGAAGGTTACAACGATGTTGCCACCGTATTTCGTTCCACCGCCGAAGGCGAGACCGGTCATGCGCACGGCCATCTGGAATATCTGGAGCAGTCCGGCGATCCGGCGACGGGCCTTCCCATCGGCAGCACCGCCAATAACCTGAAGGCGTCGATCGCCGGTGAAACCCATGAATACACGGATATGTATCCGGGCATGGCGAAAACGGCGCGCGATGAAGGTTTTGACGAAATCGCCGATTGGTTTGAAACCCTGGCCAAAGCGGAACGTTCCCATGCCAACCGTTTTCAGAAAGCACTGGATAGCCTGGAAGATTAATTGTTTTTAGAGATTCCAGCCGTTCAATTCAATTTTAATTCTCAACACACAAACCGCGTCAGGCTCTTTGCGGCTAAAATGCGGTTTGTGTGTTTTCGTTTGGCATACAGCGAAGTCTCTGGCGCTTAACGGGAATTCTTTTTTAACCGGGACGATTAGAGATTTTCAACTGTTTTTATTCTGTTAGAATAGCGCTTGTTCTGGCGCACGGCATTAACATCACACAATTAAAGATACATCGGGACACGCATGAGCATTTGTCATGAGCAATAGTTATGACGCTTCATCCATAGAAGTTTTAAGCGGCCTTGAGCCCGTCAAAAAACGTCCGGGTATGTATACCCAGACGGACCGACCCAACCATCTTGCCCAGGAAGTTATTGATAACAGCGTTGACGAAGCCATCGCCGGCTTTGCGACACGGATTGATGTGATCCTGCATAAAGATGATTCGGTGACGGTCGCGGATGACGGGCGCGGTATGCCCGTGGATATTCATCCGGACGAGGGTATTACCGGCGTTGAAGTGATACTGACCCGCCTGCATGCCGGGGGTAAATTCTCCAACAAGAACTATCAATTCTCCGGCGGCCTGCACGGTGTTGGCGTGTCCGTAGTGAACGCGTTGTCCAAACAGCTGGACGTGTGGGTGAAGCGGGATGGCAAGGAATACAACATGTCCTTTGCCAACGGTGATGTGAAATCCGATCTCGAGGAAGTGGGCGCCGTCGGCAAACGTAACACCGGCACCACGATTCGTTTCTGGCCCAATCCCAAATATTTTGATTCGGTTAAATTCGCTGTACCCAAATTAAAACATGTGTTGCGCGCCAAGGCGGTGTTGTGTCCCGGCCTGACGGTTACCTTTACGGATGAAAAAACCAAGGAAACCGAAGAGTGGCGTTACGAAGCCGGCTTGTCCACGTACTTGCTGGATGAACTCAAGGGCTGGGAATTGATACCCGCTGAACCTTTCACCGGCAGTATGCAAGGTCACGCGGAAGCTGTCGACTGGGCGGTGATGTGGCTGCCGGAAGGCGGTGAGGCCATTACCGAAGGTTATGTGAATCTGATTCCCACGCCGCAAGGCGGCACGCATGTTAACGGACTGCGCACGGGATTGACCGAAGCGGTGCGCGAGTTTTGCGAGTTGCGCAATTTACTGCCGCGCGGTGTCAAGCTGGCGCCGGAAGATGTGTGGGAAAAAGTGAGCTTTGTGTTATCCGTCAAGCTGGCGGATCCGCAATTTTCCGGGCAAACCAAGGAACGCTTGAGTTCGCGCGAATGCGCGACATTTGTCTCCGGAGTTACCAAGGACGCTTTTTCGCTCTGGTTAAACCAGCATATTGAATGGGGGGAACAAATCGCCGACCTGGCTATTTCCAGCGCGCAGCGCCGGCAGAAAGCCAGTAAAACCGTAGCGCGCAAAAAAGTCACCCAGGGACCGGCGTTACCCGGCAAGCTGGCGGATTGCATCTCGCAGGATTTATCCAAAACCGAATTGTTTCTTGTCGAGGGCGATTCCGCCGGAGGGTCGGCCAAGCAGGCGCGCGACAAGGAATTTCAGGCCATCATGCCCTTGCGCGGCAAGATCCTGAACACCTGGGAAGTGGATCCGTCACAGGTGCTGGCGTCCCAGGAAGTGCACGACATATCAGTGGCGATTGGCGTGGATCCCGGTTCCAGCAATCTGGAAGGATTGCGCTACGGCAAGGTCTGCGTGCTGGCGGATGCGGATTCCGACGGCGCGCATATCGCCACGTTGTTGTGCGCCTTGTTTTTGCGCCACTTCAAACCGCTGGTCGCGTCGGGTCATATCTTCATTGCCATGCCGCCTTTGTACCGTATCGATGTCGGCAAAGATGTCTTTTACGCGCTGGATGAGGCGGAAAAACAAGGCGTGCTGGACCGCATCGCGGCGGAAAAACTGCGTGGCAAGGTGAACGTGCAGCGCTTCAAGGGCCTGGGTGAAATGAATCCCTTGCAGTTGCGGGAAACCACGCTCTCGCCGGATACGAGGCGCCTGGTGCAACTCACTATTGATCCGAAAGACAACACCAATCAGGTTATGGATATGTTGCTCGCCAAGAAACGGGCGGCTGACCGCAAAGAGTGGCTGGAAAAGAAAGGTGACATGGCGCAAGTGCAATAACGGGCTGAATATACGATATGACAGACACCATTGAGATCAACTACGAAGGCATCGAAAAGTTACCGTTAAAGGTGTTTACCGAGAAAGCCTACCTGGATTATTCCATGTATGTCATTCTCGACCGCGCGCTGCCTTATATCGGCGACGGCTTAAAACCGGTGCAGCGGCGTATCGTATACGCCATGTCGGAGCTGGGTCTTTCATCAACGGCGAAATACAAAAAATCCGCGCGCACCGTCGGTGACGTGCTCGGCAAATTTCATCCGCACGGCGATTCCGCCTGTTATGAAGCCATGGTATTGATGGCGCAGCCGTTTAGTTACCGTTACCCTTTGATTGATGGCCAGGGCAACTATGGCTCCGTGGACGATCCCAAATCCTTCGCGGCGATGCGTTACACTGAATCGCGCCTGTCGGCGTTTGCGCAGGTGTTATTGTCCGAAGTGGGGCAGGGCACCGTAGACTGGGCGCCCAACTTTGACGGCACACTGGAAGAACCCTCGATACTGCCGGCGCGTTTGCCGCACGTGCTGCTTAACGGCATCACTGGAATCGCAGTGGGCATGGCGACGGATATTCCGCCGCATAATCTTAATGAAGTGGCGGCGGCCTGCATCCGGTTGTTGGAAGATCCCAAAGCCACGATCAAAGAATTATGCGAACACATTAAAGGGCCCGATTATCCCTCCGGCGCGGAAATTATCAGCAGCCGCGAAGAAATTCTCAGTATGTATGAAACCGGTAACGGCAGCATCCGTATGCGCGCCAGGTGGGAAGCGGATGGAAGCGAGATAGTGGTGACTGAGCTGCCGTACCAGGTGTCCGGCGCCCGGTTGCTGGAACAGATCGCGCAGCAAATGCAGGCAAAAAAGCTGCCCATGGTGGAAGATCTGCGCGATGAATCGGACCATGAAAATCCCACGCGCCTGGTTATCGTTCCCCGTTCCAACCGGGTGGACAAAGATGAGCTGATGTCGCATTTGTTTGCAACCACTGACCTTGAACGCACCTATCGCGTTAACCTGAACATGATTGGCCTGAATGGCCGGCCGCAGGTAAAAGACCTGCGCGTCATTCTCAAGGAATGGCTGGAATTCCGTACTGAAACGGTGCGCCGCCGCTTGCAATACCGCCTGGACAAGGTGCTGGCGCGGCTGCACATCCTGGATGGTTTGCTGATTGCGTATCTCAATATTGATGAAGTGATCAAAATAATCCGCACCGAAGAAAATCCCAAACCGGTGCTAATGAAACGCTTCAAACTGACTGACGTGCAGGCGGAAGCGATTCTGGAATTGAAATTGCGTCACCTGGCGAAGCTTGAGGAAATGAAAATCAGGGGTGAGCAGAAGGAGCTGGCGGAAGAGCGCGATATGCTGCAACAAACCCTGGATTCGCGCGCTCGTATGAAAACGCTGATCAAGAATGAAATAATTGCCGACGCCGAAAAATATGGCGATGAACGCCGCTCACAGATCGTGGCGCGCGGCGCGGCAAAAGCAATCGACGCTGCCAGCCTGATCAGCTCCGAATCGGTTACCGTGGTGTTATCGGAAAAAGGCTGGGTGCGCGCGGCGAAAGGTCACGATGTGGATCCCACCGCGTTAAGTTACAAGGCGGGTGACAAGTACATGTCTTCCGCGCGCGGCAAGAGCGTGCAGTTTGCCATGTTTATGGATTCCACGGGGCGCGCTTATTCCGCGCAGGCCCATGCCCTGCCCTCGGCGCGTGGACAGGGCGAACCTGTGGCGGGACGTTTTAACCCACCGCAAGGCGCGACGTTTTGCGGCGTCATGATGGGCGAAAACGAAGATCAATACCTGATAGCCAGTGATGCCGGATATGGATTCATTGCCAGACTGGAAGATATGTTCACCAAGAACAAAGCAGGCAAGGCAGTATTAAAGTTACCCAAAGGCGCGAGGGTAGTGATGCCCGCGCGGGTAAACAATCCGGCAACTGATATCGTAGTGTCGATCACTAACCAGGGCCGCATGCTGGTCATACCGGCCGCTGAGTTGCCGGTATTGGGTAAAGGCAAAGGGATCAAGATTATTGGCATACCGTCGTCGCGCGTGGCTAACCGGGAGGAATTCGTAACAGCCATGCTCTGTATACCGGCTGGCGGCGGGATTACGGTTTATGCCGGCAAGCGCCATGTGAATATTAAAGGCGAAGACTTGCAGCACTATTATGGAGAGCGCGGCCGGCGTGGCAACAAACTGCCGCGGGGGCTGCAAAAAGTGGATCATATCGAACCTATAACGGAAGCAGGCGCCACAGTAGCCGTGTTACCAGCAAGTTAGACTGCACTTGTAAAGCGCATTCGTTCAGCTTGAACTATTCGCATTTAACCCTATCTACTGTTGTGTCGGTTTAATATTATCGTGATTCAACATTGACACAATAAATGTCTGGCAATGAAGCAATATCACGAACAATAGTTAATCAATAACGAAGAAAATATCATGGAGTAATACATGAAGCGTATTGTGTTATTTTTAGCAACCAACCTTGCCATCGTGGTAGTGCTGGGTATTACCCTGAGATTGTTAGGGTTTGAAAGCATTCTGGATCAGCAAGGGATCGATTTGAATATTAACAGCCTGCTGGTTTTTGCCGCGGTGTTCGGTTTTGGCGGGTCGTTTTTGTCGCTGGCCATGTCCAAGTGGACAGCCAAGCGATTTACCGGCGCGCAGGTTATCGAATCGCCCAGGAACTCAACAGAGCAATGGCTGGTAACCACCGTGAAACGTCAGGCGCAACAGGCGGGTATCGGCATGCCGGAAGTGGCGATTTATGAAGCGCCGGATGTCAATGCGTTCGCTACCGGAATGTCACGCAACAACGCACTGGTTGCCGTGAGTACCGGTTTATTAAACGCCATGACGCAGGAAGAAGCCGAAGCGGTATTGGCTCATGAAGTGAGCCATGTCGCCAACGGTGATATGGTGACGCTGGCCTTGATCCAGGGTGTGGTGAATACTTTCGTTATCTTTTTATCCCGCGTGATTGGGCATGTGGTTGACCGTGTGGTATTTAAGGTGGAACGGGGCCACGGCCCGGCGTTCTGGATTACGGCGGTCATCGCCGAGATCGTGCTGGGTATTCTTGCCAGTATTATCGTCATGTGGTTCAGCCGCCAGCGTGAATTCCGCGCTGACGCGGGTGGCGCGCATCTCGCCGGCCGGCAGAAAATGATTGCCGCGCTGGAGCGTTTGAAGGGCTCGGTGAATCAGCCGCATCTGCCGGATCAACTGGCGGCGTTCGGCATTAACGGCGGTTTGGGATCGGGCATCAAGCGTTTGTTCATGTCGCATCCGCCGCTGGACGAACGCATCGCTGTATTAAAGCAATCCCTCTCCTGACGCAAGGGTGATGAAAAAAACCGGGTATCAACCCGGTTTTTTATTTTCCGTCATTAACCCGCATTTTTCACCAGGCGGCCACCAAAAGCCGAGATGAGGTGGACCTACAAGCGATTATGCAATTTAAACCATTTACACACTGGTTCAACTTTCGGCCTATCGCGGTTCTGGTTTGTTTTCGTGTCCGTATGCTTGCTCTTCACTCAAGTGGTAGCTACGGCTACCACTTTCGCTCCAGAGCGGCGCCGACGAACACGAATCCTTTGCCAGCTCCCGCGATCCTGGTGAGAAATGCGGGTTAAAAAACCAATCAACTATTCATCGGCGGAGAAATCATAATTCATGGTTTCATCCGGTTTCTGCAAATAATGTCCTTGGATAAAGTTGACGCCATGTTGCCATAATACGGCGAGGCAAGTGGGATCCTGAACATGCTCGGCGATAGTGTGGGTGTTGCCTGCCTGGGCGATTTCCGCAATAGCTTTGACCGCTTCCTGCGCGCTGTCGCTGGTTGTCAGCGACTGGATATGTTCACCGGAAATCTTGATGTAATCCAGGTTAAGTC
>JAKEGK010000030.1 GCA_022627515.1 Gammaproteobacteria bacterium | reverse complement strand
GGCCGGGTATTACCGGTGTTTCGGATATCATAAAAGTGCGCTCCATCGTCGGAAGATTTCTCGAGCATACCCGCATCTATTACTTTGAAAATGGCGGCGAACCGGAAATATACGCTTCCAGCGCGGATTTGATGGAACGCAATTTATTCCAGCGCGTTGAGGTCTGTTTCCCTCTGCGCTTGAAGAGCATACAGGAGAAGGTCATTAACGACCTTAACTATTACCTGAAAGACAATAAACAGTCCTGGATATTAAACCCGGACGGCACCTTTACCAAAACCGCGCCCGCCGAAAACGAAGAACCTTTTACCGCGCAAATCACATTGCTGGATACACTGGCCCAGCAATCCTGAACACGGCTTACACCGCCGGTATATTCCGCTATGGCGCACCCCGGCATTTGGAACAACTTTACATATTGGCGATTAACCATTATGTTTACCGAAGTCAGCATCCAACCGAATCCGGAAAGTCCAGAGCTCTAATACAGGCACTAATACAATGGCATTTGAGTTTTTTACTATTAAAGATTTACCGAAAAATATCAAAGTAACTCCGGAAAACAAATGTACTTTGTGCAAACACTCCATTTGCTGCACTTACGTTACGCAGCAACTCGAAACGCCGCGATCCATGATGGACTACGATTACCTGTTGTGGCTGGTGTCGCACAGGAATGTCAGTGTCTTTCAGGACGACGATGGCTGGTTCCTGAGCGCCGCGAATCCCTGCCTGCATCTGCAGCCGGATGGCGGTTGCGGAATTTATGAAAAACGGCCGCAAATCTGCCGTGAGCACTCCAATGATTGCTGTGAATTTGATGGCCCGGCCGAGGAAGATTACAAAAAATATTTCGACAGTTACGAGTCACTGGACAAGTACTGCCGCAAGAAATTCAAAAAATGGGACAAACGCTTTAAAAAGCGGGAAAAGAAAGGTAACGAGAAATAGCTTGCAATCAGATATTACGATGCATTCAAACCGGCGCCAGCCGGTGCGCATTGACAACGTTCAGCTAATCCAGGCCATAACTGCTTAAAACGCGTTAATACGTTAATATTTAGTACGCCGGGCCGAGACCTGCGGAAGTTGCCAAATACCGTAATATCCATCAATACCTTGGTCTTAAATTTGATTTAAATCAGAACCGGTCATGTAACCTGGTCTATCATGAGAACATCCAAAGCCTATCAATTACAGGTGATAATATGAAACACGCTAAATGGCTTGTCATAGCATCCGTGGTGGTTCTGGCTCTCATCGCCACCACCAATTTATTTGAAAAAAGTTCCGCGGTATCCGTAAACGAGATCATGGTGAAGATCGGCCAGACCGTGCAGGGATTATTTCCGGTGCTTTTCGATGAAAAGGCAATGGAGCAATCCGCCGGGCGGCAACAATTGAATGACGCGGTCTCGAAACTCGACACCTTGTTTAACGAAGCAAAGCCGCATTTTGATATCAGGTCACCCACATACCGCATTTCCTTCGAAGTCATTCATACTCAGCTGGCGGACGCCATGGTTGCCATGAAACACGACAATTACCGGCATGCAATAAATATTGTCAAGGAATTTGTTTCAGTTTGCAGTTCATGCCACACGCAGGATCCGCAACTGCGCACTTTATTCAGTGATGTAGGCAGAGACCGGTTTGGCAACGATCTTCAATTTGCCGAATTCAGTTATATGACCCGCAATTACGTTACGGCCATGGCTCACTACCTTAAATATCTAACATCAGCTGGAGAATTGTCGGAAGCCGACTTAATGACCGTGATGAAACGGATTCTGACCATCAATACCCAGGTTTATAACCGGCCGGAAGACGCTTTAAATGAATTAACCAAATTACGGGATAACCCCCGCCATACCAAGTACAGCCGGAAAAACCTTGAAGAATGGCTGGCTGGCCTGGAAGATTTAAGGCAACAACAGGTTTCCGCCGCAGCAAGTCCGGACATGGCGCAATTAAAGCTTTATGTTGATAAAATTCTGGGGCCGCTGCATGATCCAGGCGCCGCTGACTTTCCCAGCAAAAAAGAAAAAGTCTCACGTGTCTGGTTACGGGGGCGACTATACCATTATTTGAATACGCTGCCGCCCAGGGAGGAAATTCCCGTCATACTCTACTGGCTTGCTATCATTGACCGGTCCACTGACTACAGTTTTTATTATTCACTGGCGGACATGTACCTGAAAGAGTGCATGCTGCAATATACCTCCCACCCCTACGCGCAGAAATGTTATGACGAATACGAAGCTTATATTACCTTTTCCTATTCGGGTTCCCGGGGCACCGATATCCCGGATGACATCGAACAGGAACTCAAGGCATTAAAGCTGCGGGTATATGCGCCAAAACAGTGAATTTTCCAGGCGCAGGCTGTTTTACCGTTTATCGTTGCGCCGCGGGACATCCTGAACCAGACCCGCGCCATGGACGGTAAACGTTCACAGAAGTTAATTCAAATCCCCGTGAATCTGTTAATTCGATAATAAATTACTTATATTTCGGCTGTTCCGATGGCTGGTTTTATTTGATCTTTACCAAACTACTCATAAAATACCCGTGTTGATAAAAGTGCTTTTGACTTATATCAAGGTATTTTGTGTCGTAAAGATTTTAAATTTAACATTGAATAACTGCGCAAGAGCGGTTGGAACAATTTCTCCAATATTGCCACGTGGACTTTGGCCTGGGAAAGAGATGGTTATGAAAATGCAACATACAGATATGAAGAATCCTAATGTAGTTTCCTTTGATTCTGCCATGGTTAAAAAACAGGGCAGCCCTTTGATAACAATCCTGTCAGAAATAAAAACAGCATTACACAATCTGTTAAAAACCGGGCAGGAAACGATTATTGACCTGAATAACACGCCTTGCGATGAAGAGTGTGAGGAAAGATTGAAGGAAATATTGGGTAAAGGCGAGGTTTCCGCCACGTTGACGATTTTTGGCTGCGACCAGATACAGGAAACCAATATTCATGGCGTGTGGTGGGTGCGTCATATCAATAACACAGGCGCCATACTGACCAAGTCAATCTATATATCGTATGTGCCCAGCATCCTTCCCGCGCAACGCGAGGATGTTGAATACAGTGTAACTGTGCTGGACAGGCGGTTAGCAAAAACAGTCTAATTAAAATCCGGTTGCTGTTTTTATCCGGCAAAGCTTTAGCTAACCGCCCTGCCTGCCAGTTATTTTACCGTGCTGTAAAACTCAGCAAGATTTTCCATATCGGCGTCGGTTAATCCGGCCATCAGTGAACTCATCATTGGATCCTGGCGCTTGCCGTCCTTGTAATCTTTCATTGCCTTGATGAGATAGCTTTTCTTCTGCCCGGCAAGGTTGGGATTATTTGGATTGTTACTATGGCCATTCATACCGTGACAACCTACACATGCCTCACTCTTTGTCTTGCCTGCTGCGGCATCACCCGCAACAGCCATATCGCTCATGCACAAAGTTACGGCAACCATTAATGCTCCAGCAACCATTTTCATGTTCAACTCCTTATGTTTTCGTTTTGATTAAGCTTCTTTTGTAGAACGTGATTATTTTAGTTACAATCATTCCAGAGTTACTTGAGTTGTATCAATAAACAAATAATTCAACAATATCAGACTATTATTTTTATAGAGATTACAGTTGCCACGGCTAACACGCAATCCTATCCGGAGTGAAAATGGCGCGCATCGTTTACTTATTCTGGTTGAGCATCACACTCTTCCTGTTGACCGGTTGCGGCAAATCATCAACGGGTGAGGTCAGTTTTTCCAAACAGGTCAATCCAATTCTCGTCAGCCGTTGCCTTTCCTGTCATAACAGTGAAGGCGAGGGGTTCAAAAAAAGCGGCCTTAATATGGAAACCTATGACACATTGATGAAAGGCACCAGGTTTGGACCGGTTATCGTGCCGGGCAACCCGCTGTCCAGCAGCCTCGTACTGACCATTGAGGGCAAGGCGGATCCAGCCATTACCATGCCGCACGGTTCACTGCAAATTTTGCCGCAAGTGGAGCGCGACTCGATTAAACAATGGATTCAGCAAGGAGCAAAGAACAACTAACGTTGTTTATAGAACATTATTTGTAAAACGTCGGTTATAGGCCATTGCAGCGGAGCAATATCATGAGCACCTATTCAAATATACTGGCAGCAATCGATCTTACGGACTCGGCAGAGCAGATATTGCGAAAAGCGCAGGAACTTGTGTTATCGAACAAAACCGTGCTTACTGTCATTCACACTATCGATTATCTTCCCTACATGGGATTCGGCGAAACAGCATTGATTACCCCCACCTACACAATTCCCAATGAAGAGTTAATCAATAACGCCAAGGCGCCTATTGAGCAACTGCTGAAAAAATTAAACATGCAGGGTACGAATGTTGTCTATGAATTCGGTAATGCCGCTAACGAAATCGTGCAATACGCAAAGGAAAACAAAGTTGATCTTATTGTGCTTGGTTCTCACGGCCGGCACGGAGTAAAGTTGTTGCTGGGATCGACAGCAAACGCGGTATTGCATCATGCGGATTGCGATGTACTGGCGGTCCGGATTTTTGATTAATCCCAAAAACCATCTTTCGTTCTGCTATCCAGGCACAACCGTGTCAGCACCTGACTCAGTCACTTACGATGCCCAAACCAACCTATAAAACGCTGGTTCTTGTCATTCTTATTGGTTCTGTTATCGGTCTTTTTGCTTACTTAACCCGCACCAAACCTGTGGTTGTCACTGTTACAAAAGTGGAGATTGGCAGCGTTGAGTCCACTGTCACCAATACCCGGGCTGGAACAGTAACGGCTTGCCGGCGGGCGAGGCTCGCGCCCCACATAGGCGGGCAGATTTCGAACCTCGCGGTCAAGGAAGGCCAGAAAGTTACAAAAGATGAAATACTGGTGGAACTCTGGAACAGGGATGTTAAGGCGGAACTTTTGCTCGCGCAGAACGAAACCAAGGCGGCAAAAGCCATCGCCCGGGAAGCGTGTATCCGTTTTGAAACCGCGGACCGGGAAGCTGCCAGGATAACCAAGCTGTTCAAACAAAAACTGGCATCGGAAGAACAGGCGGAACAGGCTCAAGGTAACGCCAAAGCCGCCAGTGCCGCATGCGATGCCGCCAGGGAAAAGGAAAACGTGACGCTGTCTCGGGTCGAAGTTGTCAAAGCAACCCTTGAACGCACCATCATCAGGGCGCCCTTTGACGGCGTCGTTGCCGAGGTTAACGGAGAACTAGGCGAATTCGTTACACCTTCACCCATGGGTATCCCGACACTGCCTGTGGTGGATCTGATTGATTACCAGTGTATTTATGTACTGGCGCCCATTGATGAAGTCGATGCCCCGCAGGTCAGAGAAGGCCTGCCGGCGCGGATAATGCTGGATGCGTTTCCCGATCATCCATTCCCTGCAACGGTGCAACGGATTTCACCTTATATCCAGGATGTTGAAAAACAGGCGCGCACTGTGGACGTCGAGGTATATTTTAACCATGTCATCGGTGATCAAAACCTGCTGCCAGGTTACAGCGCGGATGCCGAAATTATCCTCGCTGGAAAAGACAACGTATTACGCATCCCAACCGAAACCATTTTTGAAGACAACCATGTTTACGCGCTGCGTCAATCCGGCAACACAGTGGAAAAACGGAAAATAACAACCGGCATTGGCAACTGGCGTTATACGGAAGTGTTATCCGGGCTCGCCGGCGGCGACACGGTTATCACCTCCATTGGCATTGAAGGATTGCGCGATGGTATTGAAGTGCAAATTGCGGAAGAAACTCCCCGGTAATAGCCGGCATGATTGAACTCAAAGGCGTAGACCGCGAATTTATTGTTGGAGACCAGACAGTTCATGCCCTGCAGGACGTTAATCTGACCATTGCCAGGGGAGAATACCTGTCCATCATGGGTCCCTCGGGCTCCGGCAAGTCCACCCTGCTCAATGTCATCGGCCTGCTGGACCGGCCGACGCGCGGCACATATAAACTGGATAATCAGGAAGTCACTTCCTTGTCTGATGACGAATTGGCGGTTACACGGCAAAATAAAATTGGCTTCATTTTTCAGTTCTTTCAACTGTTGCCGCGCTTGACCGCGCAGGAAAATGTCGAACTGCCCATGTTGCTGGCAGGCATCGATCCCCGCGAACGCAGCGAGCACGCCCGCGCCGTGCTGGCGTCCCTCGACATACTGGATCGCGCATCCCATCGTCCCGACCAGCTTTCCGGCGGCCAGCAACAGCGTGTGGCGATTGCAAGGGCTACTGTGATGCGGCCGGGGGTGATTCTCGCCGACGAACCCACCGGCAACCTGGATCGTCATTCCAGCCGCGAAGTGGTGGCCATCCTGGAACAACTTAATCAACAGGGCATGAGCCTGGTCATCGTGACCCATGACCCGGAAATCGGCCAGCGCGCGGCGCGCCGGATCCGCATGGTCGATGGTTGCATTGAGCGTGAACGCTAACAGGCGGCCAGCGATGCGGATATTCGATGTCTTGTACTACACCTGGAATGCGCTTAGCCGGCACCGGCTTCGAACCATACTCATGCTGGTTGCGATGATGATTGGCGTCGCCGCGATAATTGTATTAACCGCCTTGGGTGAAGGCGCGCGGCGTTATGTCATTAATGAATTCGCCTCGCTCGGCACCAACCTGATCATCGTGATTCCGGGTAAAAGCGAAACCAAGGGCGGTTCGCCATCGGTATTCATTGGTGAAACACCGCGCGATTTAACCAATGACGATGCCGTAACGTTGTTGAGAATTCCCGGCGTCAGGCGGATTGCGCCCCTTGTTGTAGGATCTGTCACGGTGTCCTGGCAGGGCGTGGAACGCGAGTCCCCGATTCTCGGCTCGAGCAGCTCGCTGTTGCCATTGCGGCACTGGAAAATGGCGTCAGGGCAATTCCTGCCGGATACTGATTTTGATCAGGCGCCGCCGGTGTGCGTCATCGGCAGCACCATAAAACGTGAATTGTTCGGCACCACCAATCCCGTCGGGCAATGGCTGCGGATCGGTGACCGCCGGTTTCGCGTTATCGGCATTCTCGCCTCTGAAGGCCGTTCCATCGGGATGGATGTACAGGACCTGGTCATTACGCCCGTCGCGGCGGCACAATCGATTTTTAATACGCCCTCGTTATTCCGCATCCTGGTTGAAGCCAAAACCCGCGACGTGATCCCATTTGTCATTAACGATATTACGGACATCCTCAAACGCCGCCACCAGGGTGAAGAAGATGTCACCATCATCACCCAGGACGCGATTCTGGCCACGTTCGATAAAATTCTCAGCGCACTGACTTACGCGGTTGCCGGCATCGCGGCAATCAGTCTTGCCGTAGCGGGTATTCTGATTATGAATATCATGCTGGTATCCATCTCGCAACGCACCGCCGAGATTGGTTTACTTAAGGCATTAGGCGCATCGCAACACAAGATCATTGTGTTGTTTCTCACGGAAGCCACTATGCTGGCAAGTTTGGGCGCCGTGACAGGCGTGCTGCTCGGTTTTATTGCCAATGCCATAATCCGGCATATCTATCCGGCGTTTCCGGCGGGTGCGCCACTCTGGGCGGCAATCGGGGCGGCGGGCATCGCCATGCTTACCGGATTGATTTTTGGCGCCATGCCGGCCAGGCGCGCCGCGCAATTAAATCCCATCGAAGCTCTGGCGCATAAGTAAACCTTACAGTTGCATTAAAAAAGACCGTTATGAACACAAAATGCCGAAAATGGCCGCGCAAAAAACACATGCCTTCAATGGTGGTAAACCTCACGTTGGGTGAGTTTTCCAGACACGTTGAAGAAGCCGTCTTGGGCTTGGCGTTGGCGGACCGTTGGGCGGCATGGATGCCGCCCACGAGCATTCTTTTCGAAACAAGAACGGATGTATTTACACGTGTCCGACAAGGCCAAGCCCGAGGCGGCTCACCTGCGTAGCATGTGTTTTTTGCAACGTTAGGGTAAAGGCAGATGAGCGATGGTTAGAACCGGCGATTATATCAACCTGGTCAAAGGCGCGATCCTCGCGCACCGTTTGCGTTCCTGCCTGACCATGTTATGCATCACCATCGGCATCACAGCGGTGATGTTGTTGACTTCCATCGGCGAAGGCATTCACCGTTACGTGCTGGCGGAATTCACGCAATTCGGCACCACGTTGATCGGGATTAATCCCGGCCGGGTAACCACCGCCGGCTCCTCGGTTGGCGTGTTTGGCGCCGAACGGCCGCTGACTATCGAAGACGCGCAAGCCTTAAAACGCATACCCAATGTCACGGCGGTCATCCCTGTGGTCCAGGGTAATGCCGAAGTGGAAGCGGGCAAAAAAAGCCGGCGCACCACCGTTTATGGCGTGGGACCTGAATTCCCCACTGTGTTCAGCTTCGCCATACGTTCCGGCAAATTCCTGCCGGAAGATGATATCCAGGCCCCGCGGGCTTATGCGGTGCTTGGCCACAAATTAAAACAGGAATTGTTTGGGGATGAGCCGCCACTGGGACGGCTGGTCCGCATCAGCGGCAACCGCTTCCGGGTTATCGGGGTTCTTGAATCCAAGGGACAGGTGCTTGGCATCGACTTGGACGACGCGGCGTATATTCCCACCCAGCGCGGACTTGCGCTGTTCAACCGTGAAGGAGTCATGGAAATTGACGTGCTGTACAAGGAAGGCTTCGATGAGAAAGTCATTGTTAAAAACATTGAAGAGATCCTTATCGCGCGGCATGGCAGAAATGATGTAACCATTACCACGCAACAACAAATGCTGGATGTGCTGAGTTCCATACTGAACATTTTAACCTTTGCGGTCGGCGCGCTGGGAGGCATATCCCTGCTGGTGGGCGGCGTTGGCATACTGACCATCACCACCATTGCGGTCCGTGAACGTACTTCAGAAATCGGTTTGCTGCGCGCGCTGGGCGCTCAAAGGAAACAGATATTGGTGCTGTTTTTAAGTGAGGCCACCGTTCTTTCAACATTGGGTGGAGCCGCGGGTATCGCCGCCGGCATTGCTCTGGCATTTTTATTACAACTGTTTCTGCCCGCGCTTCCCACCCAGTTTTCCGCGTTTTTTACCGCGCTTTCGGTGGTTACATCAGTAATGATCGGGCTGCTGGCCGGGGTGGCGCCCGCGATGCATGCGGCGAAAATGGATCCTGTGGATGCGTTGCGCGCCGAATAAGCCGCGACTTTGAATCAAGCCCGCAAGCGCCTGCGCTTCAGGGGCGCAGTTCCTTTTCAATGACATCAAATCCCAGGTGGCGCACATCTTTCCCTTTTACAAGATAAATAATGTATTCACAAATATTCTTGGCGTGATCACCAATGCGTTCCAGGGCGCGGATGGACCAGATCACATCCATCACCCGCTTGATGGAGCGCGGATCTTCCATCATATGGGTGATGAGCTGACGCAGAATTCCTTCGTATTTTAGATCCACTTCCTCATCATAGAGCGCGACTTTTAACGCCGCTTCTACATCCATTCTGGCGAAGGCATCCAGGGCGTCATGCACCATGTGCTGGACGCTCTCCCCCAGATGCTGGGTTTCATGATACTGATTGCGCGGCCGTTCCAGATTGGCAAGTTCAGCCGCCATGCGCGCAACCTTTTCCGCTTCGTCGCCAATGCGCTCCAGATCAGTAATAGTCTTGATTACCGCTACGATCAGGCGCAAATCACTTGCCGCCGGTTGACGGCGCGCCAATATGCGTGCGCACTCCTCATCGATATTCACTTCCAGGGCGTTAACCTTGACGTCATTTTTTACGACATTCTCGGCCAGTTCAACATTGGCAGTCACCAGGGCGTTTAGCGCATCCTGGATCTGCTGCTCAACCAGTCCGCCCATCGCCAGTACTTTGGACCGGATGTCCTCCAGTTCAGCGTTGAACTGTTGTGATATATGATGACCTAGTGAATTCTTATCCATTTGAAACTCCGGATTCAACTCTTTATCTTAGTGTAGGACGATCGCACCCGATAATCAAAACGTTAAGCAGCACACAGCGCGTATTCAATTTCGTGCGATAGCGAACCCTATCCATAGCGGCCGGTAATATAATCCTCGGTCTGTTTTTTTCTGGGATTGGTAAACAACTGATTGGTATCGCCAAACTCGATCAGCTTACCCATATACAAAAACGCTGTGCAATCCGAAACCCGGGCTGCTTGCTGCATATTGTGGGTTACGATCACGATAGTATATTTGTCTTTCAATTCGTATATAAGTTCTTCTATCTTCAATGTCGATATAGGATCGAGGGCGGAGGCCGGCTCGTCCAATAGCAATACTTCCGGTTCAATGGCCACCGCGCGGGCTATGACCAATCGTTGCTGCTGACCGCCGGACAGACCCAACGCATTGTCATGCAACCGGTCACGTACTTCATCCCATAATGCCGCCCGCTTCAATGCCCGCTCCACCACTTCGTCCAGTGTGCGCCTGCTGTTGATGCCCTGCAGACGCAATCCATAAGCGACATTTTCATAGACAGACTTGGGAAACGGATTGGGCTTTTGAAAAACCATACCTACACGGCGGCGCAATTCAGCAACATCGACCGATTTGGCATAAATGTTTTCGTTATCCAGTAACAATTCGCCGTTAATTTTCAAATCATCAACCAAGTCATTCATACGATTCATGCAGCGCAGCAATGTGGATTTACCGCAACCGCTTGGCCCAATAAAAGCGGTGACCTTTTGTTTGGGAATTTTCATGTTAATGTCAAATAGCGCCTGTTTTTCCCCATAAAAGAGACTGAGATTTTTTACCTCCAGGCAGGTCTCGGCTGATTCAGGATCGACCCGGCTCTGCATCCGCCCCAATGCTTCAATATCGATGGCATGCGTGGGCGTTCTTTTTGGCATTTCGTTATTCATGACAATCCTCGTTCAATGCTCACATTTTTATTGTTCACGTTTATTGTTCAAGCGAGCGGTATTTTTCACGCAAATGATTTCTGATCGCGATGGCGGTCAGGTTAAGCACTACGATGACCAGCACCAGCAGTAATGCCGTCGCATACACCAGGGGCCGCGCCGCCTCGACATTGGGACTCTGAAACCCGACATCATAGATATGGAAACCCAAATGCATAAATTTCCGGTCCAGGTGCAGAAACGGCGCATTGGCATCCATTGGCAAAGATGGCGCCAGTTTTACCACGCCAACTAGCATCAACGGCGCCACTTCACCCGCTGCGCGCGCAATGGCCAGAATTAATCCTGTCATGACCGCAGGGCTCGCCATCGGCAGCACTGTACGCCACAAGGTTTCCGCCTTGGTGGCGCCGAGCGCCAGGCTTCCTTCGCGAATGGCCTTGGGAATGCGTGATAAGCCTTCTTCCGTCGCAACGATAACCACCGGCACAGTAAGAATGGCCAATGTAAGGGAAGACCACAATATGCCGGGGGTTCCGAACATCGGGGATGGCGCCGATTCAGGAAAAAATAACTGGTCAATGTTGCCCCCCAAAAAATACACAAAAAAACCCAGCCCAAAAACGCCATATACAATCGAAGGCACGCCGGCCAGATTGTTGACGGCGATACGGATCGTCCTGGTTAATATGCCTTGTTTTGCATATTCCCGCAAATAAACCGCCGCCACCACGCCAAAGGGCGTCACCATTACCGACATGATCATAACCATCATCACAGTGCCGAATATCGCGGGAAATACACCGCCTTCCGTGTTGGCTTCCCTTGGTTCGTCGCTGACGAATTCCAGGATCTTTTCCAGATAAAATAGAACTTTGCCAAATAATGACATGGCATTGGGATAATAAACGCGGACGATTTTCGCCAGGGGCAAATCAACTTCCTGTCCATCCGCCGTTTTGGCTACGATGGCGTCACGCTCGATGTCCTTATAGAGTTTTATCAACTGATTCTGCAAGGCATCATATTGCTGCCGGTACTCACTGCGTTCCTGTTCTATGGATTGTAAATTTTCCGGGCTGTCATTTTTATCCAGCTCCATTTTGCGCTGCTTCAACCGGAGCCGTTCCATGCCGTAGTTAATGGCGCCGATCTCATCCTTTTCGATATCCCGGATCTGTTCGTATAGCTCCTGGGCCCGGCCCAACCGCTCCTCCAAGGCGGAGACCGCATGTTCGCCTTGTGCAACTATTTCACCTTCCTGTTTTACCGCAACAAGATAACCGTAGAAATTGCCCCACTCCCGGCGTTCCGCGGCGAAAACAGCCGCCGGCAGGGATTGTTGCTGGATACGGCTCCGGACAACCCACTTGAAATCCTGACCGCCCAGATCGCGGTTTCCGATTTTCAACAGCAACCGTTCATAGAGTGTGTTATCCACGTTAATATCAAAACCGGAATCGCGAAGCCGTTCCGCGCTGACAATTTCGGAACCATGAATTTCACCAATGAAATTCCTGGTTTCCCCGGCACGGTCAAGGTAGGTTATCGCCAGCAGGTCTTTTGGCCAGAAATGCGCAAGCCCGCGCGTGGCGATTAATAAAAGCAATCCAAATACCAGGATCAGGCTGACGCTGACTGCGGACGCTGTCAGCCAGATCCAGGGATTGCCGGATTTAATCCAATCCTTAATCATAGTGAACTGTATTTAACCCTGAGACGCTGGCGGATAAGTTCCGCGAGAGTATTGAACAAAAACGTCATCATGAATAACACCAGCGCCGCCAGAAACAGCACCCGGTAATGCGTGCTGTCAACTTCCGACTCGGGCATCTCAACCGCTGTGTTCGCGGCCAGAGTGCGCATGCCCTGGAAAATACTCATATCCATCACCGGGGTGTTGCCCGTTGCCATCAATACAATCATGGTTTCCCCTACCGCGCGTCCAAGACCAATCATAATAGCGGAAAAAATACCGGGACTTGCCGTCAGCAGCACAACCCGCATCATTGTTTGCCAGGGAGTGGCGCCGAGCGCCAATGAACCAATGGTTAAGTGTTTGGGAACACTGAAAATGGCGTCTTCCGCAATGGAAAATATATTAGGGATCACGGCGAATCCCATCGCAAAACCAACGACCAGCGCGTTACGCTGGTCGAAGCTGACACCCATTTCATTCGTTAACCAGCTCCGCATATTGCCATCGAACAACCATAGTTCCAGCGGCTGGCTGAGAGAGAGCGAGATCCAGCTGATTAACAACACCACGGGGACCAATAACGCGGCGGTCCAGCCATCGGGAATCCGGTGTTTAATACGGCCGGGCAGCGCATGCCAGCAATAAGCCGCTATCAGCACGCCCACGGGGAGAACCAACAGCAGGCTGAAAATTCCCGGCAAATGGTCTTCCACAAACGGCGCCAGCCATAGTCCCGCCAGAAACCCCAGAATTACCGTCGGCAACGCTTCCATGGTTTCGATACTGGGTTTTACCATGCGGCGCATGCGGGGCGCCATGAAGTAGGCGGTATAGATTGCGCCCATGATGGCTAGCGGAACTGCAAACAACATGGCATAAAAAGCGCCTTTGAACGTGCCAAACACCAGCGGAGTAAGGCTCAGCTTGGGTTCAAAATCGTTGCTTGCGGATGAAGACTGCCAGATATAACGGGATTCACCATAACTTTCGTACCAGACCTTACCCCAGAGGGAGGACCAGGAAATTTCCGGATGTTCGTTATGAATTTTCCAGAAGCGGTAGGAACCTGCTTTGTCTTCAATCAACAAAGCATTGGCCCTTGGTGATAGCCCCAAAAATTTCACGGGCTGCGGGGTCTGTTCCACCAGTAAGCGGCGCTCTGCCGTGGAATGAAAAATACCAACATTGCCTTTGTCATCCGCGGCAACAAAGCCTTTGCGGCGTTCTTCCCGCGCAATTGCAATGATTGGGTAATTGTCCAGCTGAAATTGACGCACCCGAACCAGTTTCTTGTTGCCCAGCGCATCTTGCGAAGTAAACCACTGTGAAATTCGTCCCCTGGTATCCCCAACCAGCAAGGACAATTCACCGCCCAGAAAAGCGAAGCAGCTGATTTGCGCGCCTTGCTCAATAACACTGGTGGTGCCCAGCAGCACGGCGCTTTCCCTGTCACTGAGGTCATAGTGCCGGACCGCGCCGGACCGGTCCGCGAGATACAAATTGCGCTGCTCCTTGTCAAGCAACAGGTATTCCACGAAATCCATGCCATGATCCACGGTAAAAACCGTGCGTTGCAGGGAAACTTCTTCTTCCAGCAGTGACTCCTGCCGGTCATAATGCGCAATCAGCACTTCAGCGTCTTCCAGCAACGCAACCACTGACAACGCTTCGCCGGTTGCGCGCAATTCCAGTTGACTAATCGCTCTTCCTTTTTCATCGATGAGCAGCGCTTCTTCGCCGAACGGATATTCTATCCTTGGCGTTATAACCCGCTGGTCGCTGGGATAGCTAAGCTGATACTGATGCCTCGCGACAATGACGCGGCCGTTCGACAATCCGTAAGCAACAAGGCGGGTAACGGGATTGCCCTGCGTAAAACTGGTAATCGCTGTCCCGGGTGGGATGGCCAGGGTTACATCTTCGATTATATTCCCGGTTCCGGCGTTAAAAAAAATAGCATGGCCGCCATGAGTAAAACGCACGCCAATTTCATTTTGCTCTTCAAGTGCAATGAGTTCGCTAGAGTAATCACTGCCGCCCGGCGCAGAATATTCTCCCATGACTTGAATTGATGCATTGGCGAAAAGCGGCAGCACCACATAAAGCAAATAGAAAAATATCAGCACAATTGCAATGATGACACTTACGCCCCCAAAGCCCACTCCATAATTTGCCGTAATATCGATGAACGTGCGCCATTTCCGCCGGCGGGCAAGCGCTTCCTTACGATGTTCCAGCAACGAAGTGTTTTCAGTAGGCATAATTTGCAGACATATGCGTCATCCGCCGATTGTTTTATCTATTGTGGCATTTCAATTAATGGCTGAATGCGGAGGTAACGGATATTCAGAGCGTATTCAAAAAGCCAGCAGTAATATATTTTTCAATCAGTGTTTAAAACTGCGGCGCCAAGCGCGTCATTATAAACGAAATCCGCCGTAAAAATGTAATATATCCGGCCGTCAGTGAATCCTGTCCGCGACTTCCATAAAACGGCCAGCCTTAATATAAAGCCCCTCAACAGGGGCTTCGTAAAATCAGTTCAATTTATATGTTTTGCTTACTGGATCTGCTTAAGATACTTATCCGCGACTTTTGCGGGAAGCGGAATATATCCATCTTTCACCACGACTTCCTGGCCGGTCTGGGATAGCACCATCTTCAGAAATTCCAGAACCAATGGTGATAACGGACGGTTGGGATGCTTATTTACATATACATACAAAAAACGTGATAGAGGGTAGCTGCCTTCAATAGCATTATCCGCTGTTGCTTCCACAAACGGATCGCCGGTTTTTTTGGCCAGCGGCACCGCTTTTACTCCCGAGGTTTTATAGCCGATACCTGAGTAGCCAATTCCATTTAAGGAAGTGGAAACAGACTGCACCACGGACGCTGAGCCAGGCTGCTCATTGACGCTGTTTTTAAAATCCCCGTTACATAAAGCTTTTTCCTTGAAATAACCGTAAGTGCCGGATACTGAATTTCTGCCATACAATTGGATATCGCGGCCCTTCCAAGCGCCGCCTAATTCCAGTTGATCCCATTTGGTAATATCGTTGTCATGGCCGCATTTACGGGTACCGGAAAAAATGGCATCCACCTGGGGAATACTTAAGCCGTTCAGGGGATTGTCTTTATGCACATAAACCGCCAGCGCATCGATCGCAACCGGGATGCCTGTCGGTTTGTAGCCGTATTTCTTCTCAAACGCTTCCACTTCCTTGTCTTTCATTTTCCGGCTCATGGGGCCAAGATTGGATGTTCCTTCGGTCAAGGCAGGTGGCGCGGTTGACGAACCGGCGGCCTGGATCTGGATATTGACATTCGGATAAAGGCGTTTGAATTCTTCCGCCCACAGTGTCATCAGGTTAGCCAGAGTATCGGAACCCACGCTGGACACGTTTCCGGAAACGCCACTGGCTTTTGAGTATTCAGGAATTGCGGAATCAATCTTGGTGTCCGCCAGCATGGGATCAGCAATAAAAACCGACAGTACAGCAGGCAAATACAGAGCCCTATGTAATGCTCTCCTCATTTCGTTTCTCCAACAGGTTTTTAGATAAACAGGTGCGGCAGATTATGTTACAAAAATATGACAGTTTTATTACAGAACCTGGGGATTTAAAAATAAAACAGGAATGGCGGAATTTTAACCGCTTTGGAGACTTTGGACCTGACCGGCTTGCTTCATCAAAATGCGATCCGGTGCGAATGCGCAGCGGAAACTGCTGCCTTTTCCAGGTTCGCTGCTGATCATTAATTTAGCGTTATGACGAATCATTACGTGTTTAACAATCGCCAGACCCAATCCTGTGCCGCCCTGATCCCGCGACCGCCCCTTGTCAACGCGGTAAAAACGCTCCGTCAGGCGAGGTATATGTTCCGGCGCGATGCCAATACCGCTGTCATTTACTTCAAAGTAGGGCTGCCCTCCCTTTAATTGCCAGCGCAGGGTGATCTTGCCTTTTTCAGGCGTGTACTTTACAGCATTCACGATCAGGTTGGAAAACGCGCTATACAGTTCCTTTTCATTACCTTGCAGCCAGAGATCAAAGTCGCAATCCATTTCGACGGTTTGTTGTTTTTCGTTAATCAAAGAATTCAAATCCTCAACAATCGCCGTGATGAGCGCCGGAACTGCGACAGGATCCCGCGACTGACTGTCGTCATCCGTTTCCAGGCGGGATAATAGCAACAAATCATTGACGATTTGCGCCATCCGTTCGCTTTGCTGATGCATTTGGTCGAGCACACCGTACCATTGCGAAGTATTTTCATCGCCGGCATCCATCAGATTTTCCAGATAGCCGTTGATAACAGTGAGCGGTGTTTTTAGTTCATGGGAGACATTGGCAACAAAATCGCGGCGCATGTTTTCCAGTTGGTGCAGGCGGGTAACATCCCGCACGATCATCAGCTTTTTGCTTTTGCCATATCCGACAATATTGATGGAAAGGCGGATATTGCGGTTTTCGGGTGAAAAAATTTCCAGTGGCCGCCGGAAATTACCGCGCATCAGGTAGTTTACAAACGCCGGTGTGCGCACCAGATTATCAATCCGCTGCCCGGCATCCTGGATTTTATTCAATCCCAGCAACATTATTGCCGCTTTGTTAAACCATTCAATTTCGTTTTCCGCATTCAATACCAGGGTCGCGTCCGGCATCGCGGACGTGGATTCCTGAAAACGGGCCAGCATGTTCGTCAGTTTCTTTTTCCGTTTGCGGTTGCGGCGCTGGAGTTTGTAAATATGGTAAAACACCTCGCCCCAAATGCCCTTGGCATCGGGTGGTGAAGTGGTTTGACGCTTGATGATCCATTGTTCCAGGCGATACAGGTTATAGACATGCCACGCGAGATATGCGGTTGTTGCGAACCATAATGAGGCCAGGACCTGATTGATTATCAAACCGATGGCAAGGGCTAATAACCCCAGCGCGGCGACACGCCAAAACTCTTTGATCCAAGGATTAGACAATGGTTATACCTGTGCAGAGAAACGATAGCCGGTACCGCGTACAGTCTGGATTAATGTATCATATCCATGAACGGCCAGCACTTTTCTCAACCGGCGAATGTGCACATCCACGGTGCGGTCCTCGATGTAGACATTGTTGCCCCATACACTGTCCAGGAGCTGACTGCGACTGTATACGCGATCCGGATGAGTCATAAAAAAATGTAACAATCGGAATTCCGTCGGTCCCATATCCACCGGATGATTTTCAATCGTCACCCGGTGACTGGTGGCATCAAGGCGCAAGGCGTTGACCTGGAGATTGCTGTCCGGCTCGTTGTTTTGGCTGCGGCGCAACACCGCTTTAACCCGGGCAATCAATTCACGCGGGGAAAAAGGCTTGGAAATGTAATCATCCGCACCGGCATCCAGGCCTTTTATACGGTCGTCTTCTTCACTGCGCGCCGTCAACATGATGATTGGGATATCCCGGGTTGCGGCATTTCGCCGTACCCGGCGCGCAAAATCGACTCCGCTTAAGCCGGGCAACATCCAGTCCAGGATTATAAGAGCCGGTTGACGGGTATTAATCTGGTTATCGGCTTCTGAGACGTCGGATGCGCCGGACCAGTCAAATCCCGCACGCTCCAAGGTGAATCCCACCATATCCCGAATGGCGGATTCATCTTCTACGACCAGTAAGTAATTGGATTTCATCATTGCGTCGCAGCACTTGCTTGTTGGCTCGATCATCACATTCGACAGCGGGAAAGCGCTGTCATCCCATTGATATGGCTGGCATTAGATCAAAATTATATGACAAATTTATTACAGGTACCGCGCCCAGAAGACCGGAAGCAACACTACCTGCTTATTATTATTCAGTTTTTCAATGGGTTAACCTTACCTGTAACGTAATATAATTGTCATCGATGGAATATCAGCAATTATAACCACTGGCCAAACCGCTCGTTATTTGATCAAATAACGAGCTGAAAAATGATTTAAAACAATCTGTTATATTTGACGTCACTAAATATATCGTGGTTAACGATTTAGTGCTTAAATTCAGCACTTAGCTTGTGCTAACATCGACTTAGCGTCTAATACGTACGTGGTTCACTACTATAGCTAACCACAATTACCATAATCCCATCAGTATATTTATTGGGAGAAAAAACTGTAATTCGTAGCAAGAAGTATTAAAGCCGGCGCAAACACCACAATTAGCATTGTCCGCGTGTGTAATAGTTAGCCGTCTCTAAACTTCACTCTGTCAAAAATCTTTACACGTTGAAATAAGGAGTGAGGATTGTGCGGTTTAGTACAATTTTACTGGCATTGATTCTGCCATTTCCGCTACAGCATGCATTGGCGCAACAGGAAGCGGAAGAAAAAAAATCTGTCGAGTCTGAGCATCAACGTGCGGTTGAACTGGCGCACGCTGATCAGCATGACGCGGCGTTGGTGATTCTAAAAGATTTATTAGCCAGTCACCCGGATAACTATCCCATACGCCGTGACTACGTGGTGATTTCAGGGTGGAAAGGCGACTGCGATGAAGCGCTGGAAAAATTCCAGCCCATTAAAAATCACCCCGGCAAGGAAGATTATTTGATTGGCGCTGTTGCCGAGTGCATGAGAAAAGCCCGTCAAACTGACGAAGCGTTAGCCGTTTTACGGGAAGGCGCCCGGGCTTACCCGGAAAACGAAGATATCAAAACACTTTACAAGTCATTACTGAATGACATTGTCATTGACCGCAAACCGGAACTTAACGTCAAAGCCGGTACCGGCCAGTCCGACGCCGGCAATCAGGATTACTTTTTTGAAATAAAATATTCACGGCAATTCGCACCCGCCGCCCGCTGGTTTGCCCGGTATTTTACCACTTTCGCGGACGATCCCGAGTTTGACACCGGCGATCTCAACCGGGTGGGCGCCGGCGTCATGTACTGGTTTGATCCCAAATGGTATCTTGAGCAGGAATTTTCCACGGACATTGACGAAGGCGGTGACAACGGTTCGACGACAACACTGGTCTATCACCCCACCTTACTCTGGGAAGTTTTCGGGCAATATGCTTCTTTCGCGGAAGACGTGCCGCTGCGCGCAAAAGCACTGGGCGTCGATTCCGACCGCCTTACAATCTCAGCATTTTTCCATACCATTGATTACCGGTGGGAATGGTATGGTTCTTACTCCGCCTATGAATTTTCCGATAGCAATGACAGAGAGTCTTATTACACCTCGCTGGGTTATGCCTACGAAATGACAGACACGCGCGAGCAACGTGTGATACTGGAGTTATCAGGTTCGACCAATACATTAGACAATACTGTTTATTTCAATCCGGAACGCGACACTACTATTGCCGTGGTGCATAGAACCAGTTTTATCTTCGATTCCCGTTATGACAGTCACGTGGACCACTTGTCAGTATTCCTGGGTCAGTATGATCAGGAAGGTTATGGCGCCGACGCAACGTACGGCGCCAGCTATGAACAACAGTACGATTTCAGCCCTGTTCATTCATTTAGCTGGTGGCTGGAAGCAGCCAGCCGTATCTATGACGGCGAACGCGAAACAGTAGGCTCCTTTCTGGCCAGCTACACCAGGAAATTCCTATGAAACGCTCTCCCTGGTTCATGACAATTCTCCTGTTGTTCGCCAGCAGCACGGCAACAGGAAGCGTATTAACCGTACTGACCTACCATGACGTGGTTGCGAATCCCGCCGGCGATGTATACGCGATCAGCCGGTCCGCCTTCGTGGCGCAAATGGATTACCTGCAAACCCAGGGCTATCAACCCGTCTCGCTTGCGTTTCTGGATAAAGTCATGAACAAACAGGCATCCCTGCCTGATAAAGCCTTATTGTTAACCTTTGATGATGGATTGAAGAGTTACCAGGAATTCATAGCGCCGTTGCTGGACATATATGGTTATCCATCGGTATTGAGCGTGGTAAGCGGCTGGGTCGATGGCAATAACCCGCCGGATGAGTATAAAGACAAATTGATTTCCTGGTCCGGGCTGCGCGAACTTAAAAACAGGCCGCTGATAGAAATTATTTCGCACAGCCATGAATTGCACACCAATGTACAATCCAATCCGCAGGGCAATTTTGCTCCGGCAGGTGTCACGCGCATCTACTCGCCTGTAACCGGCACTTATGAAACCGAAATTAAATTCCGCCAGCGCGTCACCGCCGATCTGAAACTTACCATTGAACGCTTCCGGCAGGAACTGAATATATCGCCAATAGGCATTACCTGGCCCTATGGCAGTTACGATAATGTTCTGGCCGGAGAAGCCAATTTGCTGGGCATGCGCTTCCAGTTAACCCTGGATGACGGCCCGAACAGCGAGGCGAACATCCCGGTTCTCAACCGCATTATGGTCATGCGGGACACGGAAATGGATGATTTTATCGCTGACCTGAGATACGAACCTCTGCTTTCGCAGACCCATCGTTTCACTGAAATAAGCCTGGATAAATTCAGCGGGCAGCCTCAGGCAATGCAGGAAAAACTGCTGTCATCATTGCTCGATAATCTGCAGCAAACCGATATTAATACCGTCATTCTTTCGCCTTTTTCCGCCGACGGGAAACATGCCTTTTTTCCCAACCAGGAAATAAAAGTCGCGGCGGACATCTTAAACCGTGTAACCCATCAACTCCGCAACCGGGCTAACATACGCCACATTTACCTGCATATTCCCGAAAACATCGATGTTAAAAGGCCGGAAGAATTTTTCACGGACATGGCGCGGTTGAGCTGGTTTAACGGCGTTGTGCTGGAAGGCCAAAAACGCGAGCATGCGGAAAAAATCCGCAAGATTGTGACCTATTTCCACCCAAAAACAAAGTTCGGGCGTTATGGTGAGAACAGCGACCTTAGCCGCTTTGATTTTGTGCTGATGTCAATTTCAGCATCCCGGTCAATCGAGCAGATGCGCAGACAACTTCAGGAAGCAAAGAGCTTACCGACCAAGTTGTTTATACAGGTCAAAGCCGGCAATAGCGACACCGCGGCCATTCCCCTGATAGTGCAAACGATCCGTGCTTTGGGCATCAATGATTATGGCGTCGCGCTGGATAAAGACTTTTATACATTTGACGATGAACTCATTCTAAAAGATAGAACAGCCAATGGAATGCTAGCCGGTACTGGAGGTTAGTTATGGATTTTATATTTTTTGTTTTCATATTCTTTTATCCGTTGTTTATGGCAGTGTACTGGATGACGGGCGCGCTCATCTTTTTTAACCGGCGCGAACGTAACCGGACCAAACCGCCTGAGCTGGATTACTATCCCCATGTTTCCATTCTGGTCCCGTGCCACAATGAAGAAAGCTGCATACAGGACGCCATACAACAATTGGCGGAGAACAATTATCCGTCGTTCGATATTATCGCGGTAAATGACGGCAGCACTGACAACACCGGCCAGATGCTCCATGAATTATCCAGGGAAATCGGCTGCCTCAAGGTGGTAACCCTGACGCGCAACTACGGAAAGGCCATGGCATTAAACGCGGGCGTGCTCGCCAGCACCGCCGATTATATTATGTGTATCGACGCCGACGCCCTGCTGGACAAAAACGCGCTATTCTGGATGATCAAACATTTCCTCGATAGCCCCCGCGTTGCTGCGGTGACCGGAAACCCGCGCGTGATCAACAAGACCAGCTTGCTGGCGCGGATTCAGATCGGCGAATTTTCGGCGATTGTCGGCATGGTAAAACGGACCCAACGCAATATAGGGCGCCTGTTCACCGTGTCGGGCGTAAACGCGTGTTTCCGCAAGTCAGCGCTGCATGATGTCGGTTACTGGTCGTCCGAAACGGTGACGGAAGACATCGACATCAGCTGGAAACTGCAATTGCGTTACTGGGACATACGTTACGAACCGCGGGCATTGACCTGGATACTGGTGCCGGAAACCGTCAAATCACTCTGGAAGCAGCGCTTGCGCTGGGCGCAGGGCGGAGTTGAAGCCGCCATTAAATTCGGCAAGGAGATCTTCCAGTGGAAAAACCGCCGCATGTGGCTGGTGGGCCTGGAATACTGGGTCAGTGTCATGTGGTGTTATTCGGTTGCGTTCACCGTGTTGTGCTGGGCGGCGACTCATACTCTCCCCGCCGACTACTGGCCTGATGCCCTGGTGGTTGAAACACTGATACCGCAATGGACCGGTGTTGCCCTGGCGCTGGTTTGCCTCACGCAATTTGCCGTTGGCTTGCTGCTCGACAGCCTTTATGAGCGGCGCGGATTGTTCCGTTATCTGTTCTGGGCCATCTGGTATCCCGCCATTTATTGGACTATCAGCGCGGCGACAACGATTGTTGCGGTACCCCGCGGACTGGCAAAGCTGGGCAAGACCCGCCATGCTGTCTGGGTAAGCCCGGGGCGCAAACTCCTGTATTCGCCATTGCGCCTGCGCGAAGCCCGTAAAAAGCCCGAAAAACGCGACATGTTCTGGCGCCTGGTGCCCCAAACGCAGAAATACGCGGAGCTGGTCATCATGTTTGTTTCATGGAGCTTGTGGGTATATCTGGTTATGCCGCTCATCAGCCTGCTAGTCTGGATAGCGGCCAGCTACCTGTTCAAAAAGGAAATGTTATCTCCCGGCGGGCTGGAAACGCTGCAGAACATTGCTCACTATGGAACGCTCATTTTGGTCATGTGGGCAATGATGGCGGTGTGGATTGTATGGAACCAGAAACGCTACGGACGGCGCAACCGGCGTCACGGCAAAGCGCCGGTGGTGACCAACGAGCAGATACGTGAACGCACCCAACTGAGCAACGAGGAAGTTGATTACCTCAGAAACACCAAAGAAGTTTATCTGCATTACGATGAGGAAGATTATCCGGTGATCGACCAGAATGTGGAATCACTGGACAGGCACATAAAAGTGGCTGCGGTCTGATTTTCAGCATAAACAAAAATGGCCGAAGATGGGGAAATCTTCGGCCTGTAACAGTTACACCCATTAACTACCAATAAGAACCTATTAATAAGAGCCTATCAATAAGGACTTATTTAGAGCTTTGTTAAGAGCGCCTTCCATGGCACACCAAAAGTCTTTCCTTATCACTTGCGGGGGGACCCTATTGATGTAAATGAGTAACATACCATAACGCGGGATGATGACACTCAAATGACAAATGGCGGCGTTTAACTAAAAAAACTACATCGTAAGTTATTTTGGCGTTACATACGCCCGTCTGGCGATGGAGCACATCGCCGGGAATGCCGCTCTTATGAACTAATCGGCGGTGGATTACACTCAATTATGGAAGAGAATCACGGTCCGCGTTCTGAATTTGCATAGGTCAGTCTAATCACCGTCACAATTCCGGAGCCAATATTGAAGCACGATATCTCAAGCGCGTTTTTCACACTTTTTCTAGTCCTGTTGTTGGCCATATTACATGGATGCGCGGCGCAGCAAAAAAATAATGCTGCCGATGACTGGTTTGCCAAAGACAAATACGCGCACTTTCTATTGACTACAGCAGTAAGCGCGGCAATCGCCAAGGCAGCCAAAGATGACGGACGGGAAAACTGTGATGCGGCATTGATCGGTTTTAGCGTGACCCTGACTCTGGGAGCCGCGAAAGAAAGCTATGACAAGCGCAAAAAAGGAACGCTTTATAGCTATCCGGATATGGTATGGAATGCCGCCGGCAGCGCGGCCGGCGGTTTACTGGGATCAAACTGCCTATAACGGATTTTTGCCGGCAAATTGCTATGCGGTTTGCGCTTGCGCAAAACACACATCGACTTTTAATCCTCCATAACGTGATTTTCCAAACTGAATTGCCGCCCGGTGAATTTCGATAATGCGTTGCACCATCGCGAGCCCCAGGCCTGTCCCTTCATTATTCCCTTCATTCACGCGGTAAAACCTTTTGAAAACTTTTTCGTATTCCGTTTCCGGAATACCCGGCCCGCTGTCTTCAACAATCAAGTGCCGGTGCCGGTGTTCTTCGGTAATTGTCACAGTCACTGTGCCGCCAGCCGGTGTATAACGAATGGCATTTTCCACCAGATTGCGTATTAATATACCGATCATTACGGGTTCACCCTGGACCAGGCAATCCTTCGGAGCCTCCAGGCTTAAATCAATATTCTTTGCCAACGCGGTTATCCCGATTTCGGACATTTGTTCTTCCGCGACATGACATAGATTGGCGTTTTTGCCGCTGCACAGACTGCCTTCGGGATCGAGCCTGGACAACGTCAACAACTGCTCCACCATATGTGTTGCGCGATCGATACTATTCACGACTTCTTTCAATGCCTCATTGCGCGTCTTGTCATCCCTGGCCTGCATGGCTAACTGGGCGTGAACTTTTTGGGCCGCCAGAGGCGTTCTCAATTCGTGCGCCGCATTGGAAGTAAACAATACAATTTCATCAAAGGCGTTTTGCAAGCGTTTAAACAGTGAATTCAACGCGTTCACCATCGGCAAGGCTTCGAAAGGCACGTGCGCCGTATCCACAGGCTGGAGATTATCAAAGCGGCGGTTTTCGATTTGTCTGGCAATGTTTTTCAGCGGCTGCATGGCGTGTCCGACAGTCACAAAAATCAATACCGCCATTAACGGCAGAATAATTCCAAAGGAAGTGATGAGGCGAATGGATATGCTGCTGCTCAAACTGTCCCGTGCGGCATAGGGGTGTCCGACCTGCACACGAATGGTTTTGTGCTCATCCGATACCGAATAAACACGCCATCGTTCCCCGTTTACCATTCTGTCGCCAAACACTTCGTCCTTGTCGATCAGGATGTCGGTGGGCGCATACTCGGAGCGTACAGCCAGACGCCCATTGGCGGTCCAGATCTGGAAATCAATCTCCTGCTGGTATTTGTGAATGTGCGTGTTGATATGCTCTGATACGCCGCCGCTTTCCCGCTGCGCTTCGTAGGCTATCTGCTCATATAATTCATGAGCGCTGATTTCCAGCAGCACGCGCGCGGACTCGGCCAGCTCCGCGTCCAGCAGTTCCTGGATTTCCTCGCGTGTATCAAAATAGTTCTTGGTTAAGGTAAAAACAGAAGCGACGGTAATCA
Source organism: Gammaproteobacteria bacterium (assembly GCA_022627515.1). Taxonomy (GTDB): domain Bacteria; phylum Pseudomonadota; class Gammaproteobacteria; order SZUA-152; family SZUA-152; genus JAKEGK01. Next base: position 14,057 of record JAKEGK010000030.1, on the reverse strand, counting down.
ACGACAACAGACTAAACAGCAGCCGTTTACGAATCGAGATATTCATTTAGGTTTATCCACGATATAACCGACGCCGCGGATAGTCCGGATCAATTCGCTGCCGAGTTTTTTGCGGATGGTATGAATGTGAACCTCCACGGCGTTGCTTTCGATCTCATCCTTCCAGGAGTACATGCTTTCCTCAAGGCGCGTGCGCGACATCACGCGGCCGGCGTTTTCCAGCAAAGTTTGCAGAATGGCGAATGCGCGTGGCGGCAGATCAACAACCTCGCCTGCCTTGGTCACCGTATGCGAAGCCGGATCAATTTCGATATCACCATGAACGATTTTCGGATTGGATCTGCCGCTGCTGCGGCGCAGGATCGCTCTGATCCGCGCGTTAAGCTCATCAAGGTCAAATGGCTTTACCATGTAATCATCAGCACCGTGATCCAGCCCGATGATGCGGTCATTGACAGTATCCCGTGCGGTAAGAATCAATACCGGCACCGCATTGCCTTTTGCCCTTAAATCCGCCAACACATCCAAACCGGACTGCTGCGGCAATCCCAAATCCAGCACCGCGATATCATACGCTTCATTGGACAATGCTGATTGCGCCGTGATGCCGTCCTTCACCCAATCGACCGCGTAACCGGCTTGTGATAATCCCGAATGAATCCCTTTACCGATACTTTCATTGTCTTCTACAAGTAGTAGTCTCATGACTTTTTTATCCTTATTTTTTTGGATACTGGTTAGCGCTTATTATCGTTGCCGCAAAACACGCTTGCCCTTCATGCCGGCCTGCTTATCTCAGTTCTAACAGGTTTATATCATAACCAATGTCGCGGCCAATGTGCCAACGCCGCGGAGATTCAGCGATGTATAAACGACACTTTTACACATATTTAAAATTCTTGATTTCCAAGAACTTATTTGTGGTTTAATCCGTTCCCTTTTGTTACTTTATATTTTGTTGAACAGTGCCCTGGGAGAAAATTGCAAGACTGTTCGACGCAAAACGTTTGAGGCAAATACCTGGCGCGATATATTCTGATACGCGGAATCGAGGCTAATATTCGTTTGAGTGCGCTGTTTTTTTATTAACCAGCTCGTTTAACCAGCATGACTATAGCTAAGCACTTGCCCATTTTTGGAGAATGACCACAGTCCCAGACTGTTGATATGCATCAACAAACATTTAGCTAGTCATAGGGTGTCTGGCAATGATCAGCTACAATATCAACCAATGAATCATGGTCATTCGTCAATGAATCATAGTTGCTGCGCCATAAATTAACCGGTATAAATACGCCACGTTATAAAAATGGAAAAACTCTAACACTGAGGAGGTTACAAACATGAAAACCGCTCGAATAATCATCGCAAACGGCCTGGCGGCAATGTTGCTCATTGGCTGCACGACAACCGGACAAAATACGGAACTCGAAACAGCGGTTAAATCAGCGCAAGCCAGTGCTGATGAAGCTAAAGCCATCGCCATGCGCGCGGAACAAAAAGCTGACGAGGCGCTGGCAAAGGCCAATCAGGCTTTATCCGCAGCTAACGGCGCGCAATCCACAGCGGATCAGGCTCTAAAAGAAGCCCGGGAAGCAAAGACGCTGGCCAGGGACGCGGCGGCTCAATCCGAAAAAATGTTTGAAAAATCCATGGCGAAATAGCCGGGCTAATCAAGCAGCAGTTTGACGGTTAATCATTATTTGCGGCTGATTTTACCCGCTTGGGTCTGAGGCACGACTTCAGGCTGGGGCAACTTCAGCAAAGGAGTGGGTAGACCGGAGGCATCGGATATTATTTGATCCAGGTGACGCCACACAGTTTTCGGAATGCTGAGTCCCGGTATCTGGCGGATGATTTCGCTGATCGCGGGCGTAATATTCGTTCGGTGTCTATTCACATCCTCGTCAAGTAACTTGTGCATCTCCACATAAACGGCATTTTGCCGAGTACCGACCTTGTATGGTTGATTGATGATGCGTATCGGCATATCCCGTTCAATGTAATCAAACAGCATTTCAATATCCTCAGGATACAGGCGTAAACAGCCGTGGCTTACCCGCATGCCGATGCTATATGGCTTATTGGTGCCATGAATTAAATAACCTGCTTCGTTTAACAAAATAGCATATGCCCCTAATGGATTTTCCTCGTCGAGCGGCGGAATGACGCGGCGATTCCCATAACGCTCCAGACCGTTCTCTGCAATAACGGATTCCGGCACCGTCCATGACGGATGTTTGATTTTTTCCTTGACGCGGTAATTTCCCGTCGGCGTGCTCCAGTTGATTTTGCCAATACTTAACGGCACCGTAAAAACCCGCCGGTCAGAAAACTGGGTGGTGGGCGGAAAATAATAAAGGCGCATCTCGGGCAGGTTAACCACCACGCCTTCCCAGGGTTTAGGCGGTAAAATAAATTGACTGGGAATAGTGATTCGTTTCCCGTCACCCGGCAGCCAGGGATTGACACCGGGATTTGCGTCCACAATTTCCTTATAGCCGACGTTATAGCGGCGCGCGACATCCAGCAGGGTTTCCGTGCCGGATACCACCTGATATTGCAGGAAACCAACGACATTATCGCCATTCACTGGTAATGTAAAACTGCTTGCCTTCGAATCCTGGTTCGCCAGTAAAAATATCCCTATTAACAGGATAAAAACTTGTTTCATATCTCTATATTGCCTACACGAATCAGCCGATGTCCAGCCAAAATCTTGATGTGCATCAACACGCCAAAATCGCGGCAATGGCATATTAACTATACTGCAAATCAATCCTTCATTCCGGCACAATGCCTGATTTTATCAACTCGCTGAAGCGGTCCCTCTGTCACCTGCATGGCGTTTCACATGTCCAGGTCATAGAAACACATATTTCCTGGGTATTGCTCACCGGTAAAATCGTGTACAAGGTAAAAAAACCCGTCGACCTCGGCTTTGTGGATTTTACGACGCTTGAGAAACGAAAGTTCTATTGCTTCGAAGAATTGCGTCTTAATAAACGCCTCGCGCCGGAACTTTACATAGATGTAGCGGCAATCACCCGGGATACATCCGGAATAGCCATTAACGGCAAGGGACCAGCTATTGAGTACGCCGTTCGCTTACACCAGTTTGACCGTGACCAGCAGCTGGATGTTTTGATTGAGCAGCACCAGCTTACCCTGGAACACGTTCAGGATCTTGCGGCAATTATCGCAAATTTCCATCGCAATATAAAACGCGCCGCTCCGGATACCCGATATGGCGAACCAGCCGTCATCCATCAGACCACTGGCGACAATTACCAGCATTGCCGGCGGTTTTTAACGGAACAGCCGGATATTCAGGCTCTTGACGAACTAGAAACCTGGAATAACGCCGAGTTTTCCAGAATCGCGGTTCAACTGGTAACGCGTAAAAAAAACGGCTTTGTCCGCGAGTGTCATGGCGATCTGCATCTTGGCAACATCGCCATTTTCAAAAACAGGATCATGCCTTTTGATTGCATCGAGTTTAATCCCGACTTCCGGTGGATCGACGTAATCAGTGAAGTTGCTTTCCTGGTCATGGACCTGTTCGCGCGGGGACGGGAGGATCTTGCCGCGCATTTTCTCAACGATTATTTAACCCTGACCGGCGACTATGATGGATTAAGTTGTCTGCGTTTTTATCTGGCGTACCGCGCCATGGTGCGCGCCAAGGTGGAAATCATCCGCGCCAATCAACCGGATTGCAACCTGGCCCAACGGCAAAAGGGTTTGGCAAACTATCATCATTTCATAAAAATGGCGGATAAATTCCGCCACATTGGCAAGCCGCTGCTCATGCTTACACACGGATTGTCAGGCTCCGGTAAAACCACCATTGTCAGACAGTTGTTCCAGTATGGATTTGCCATTCACTTGCGCTCTGACGTGGAGCGTAAAAGACTCTTCAATCTGCAACCTTCGGATAAAAGCGATTCAGCCGTCGACCGTGGTATTTATACCAGGGAGGCCAGTGAAAAAACCTACGCTAAATTATTTGCGCTCACCGACCATATTCTTCGCAACAATTGGAACGTTATTGTTGATGCAACGTTTCTGCAGCAGGCGCAGCGCAACAGGTTCCGGCAGCTTGCCGCTGAACACAATGTTAAATTCGTTATTCTGGACTGCCGCGCTGATGAAAAAATTCTGAAACAGCGTATTACCACCCGCGCGCTTCAGGCCACTGAGGTATCGGAGGCGACCCTGCAGGTACTGGAGCGCCAGCTCGAAACCGCGCAGCCTTTTACTGATGACGAACAACAGTACGTTGTACCGGTGAATACCGGGCAGGCGATTGATATCAAGGATCTGGCGCGTGAATTAGCCCTTTTACAACCAAAATCTGTATAAACAAATTTGTATTTGCGCATTAGCTTGCAATTGCTTTTATTGACCGGAATCAACACTGAAGCAGCGGTTAACAGCATAATGAAAATACGTTCTGCTGCTGCCATTCACCAGAATGATAAAAACCCACAACCCGAGAGGAGCCAACCCATGTTTACCGGAGAAATATGCAATCGCGATGTGGTTATAGCTGACAGGGACACTTCCATAACCGAACTCGCACAACTGATGCGCGAGCATCATGTCGGGTCAATTGTCATTACCGAAGTACAGAACGAATGCAATATACCTGTCGGAATTGTCACTGATCGTGACCTTGTGATCGAACTGCTTTCAAAAGAAGTAGATATTAATACCGTTTCGGCCGGGGATGTCATGTCAGCGGATCTGATAACAGCTCGGGAATCCAGCCATGTTTATGATACGCTGAAACTTATGCGCGGCAAGGGTATCCGGCGCGTACCCGTGGTGAACGACGAGAATGTACTGATTGGAATCGTTACTGTGGACGATCTGCTGGATGTGGTGATATCAGAGCTCGATGATATCGTGAATATTGTCGCCATCGAGCAAAAACGGGAAAAACAATTGCGCCAATAGCCATTTTGGTGTAATTAATCAAAATAAGGCCATAGTATCGAAAATCTCCACAATCCGGGGGTTCCCGATGGGAAAACCAAGCAAGGCGGAACTGGACAGCGCTTTTTTGGAAGCCAAGCGTCTGATCTGGCAAGGTAATGACCGGCATTTTCTTGCCAAAAGCCTGTTTGCTCTGCACGATCAGTCCGAAGAATTGACCAAAGTACTCACCGCATGTGACGCTTATTTACGTTCCGGCCACTCGACCACCGCTCATCGCGGAATTATCAGCGCCACAAAGGCTTACCGAAATTTTGATTCCTCCAATTATGCAGTCCATATATCCGCCGACGAGCTAAGCCAGGCGGTTGCACAGGCGGCAGCCATGCGGGAGAGCGATAACGACCGGCATGCGCTCGCCAAAACCATCCTCAATCTGAATTATCTGGTTAAGCAACTGGAAGCCGTGTACCGCGCCGCAGAACGTTATTTGCATTCCGGCATGTCACTCACCGAGCAGCAAAAACTCGAAGCTGCGATCAAGAAATACCATGTTGCGGAAAACCGGACGTCGGGAACGGATGTCAGCGCGTTTGGCATCTATTAAGGCCGGTATTTCCGTGTTGCCAACTGGTTTTCACCCGGTTAATAATTAGAATCTCGTCATACCGGCACCGGTGGGTAATGAGCCGGGTAACCAAGTCCCGCCACGCCACTATCAATTGCGGCCTTGGCCACCGCAGGTGGAACATACCACATCAGGCGGGTATCAAAGGGTTTGGGAATAATATAGTCCTTGCCAAACACCAGTGATTTCAGGTTATATGCTTTCAACACTTCCGGCGACACCGGCTCGCGCGCCAGCAATGAAAGCGCGCGTACCGCGGCAATTTTCATTGGTTCATTGATAATTCTCGCGCGCACATCCAGTGCGCCGCGGAAAATAAAGGGAAAGCCCAGAACATTATTGACCTGGTTGGGAAAATCACTTCGGCCGGTCGCCATGATCAAGTCGCCGCGCGCCGCAACCGCCACGTCATAGGCGATTTCCGGATCCGGATTTGACAAAGCAAACACGACGGGCCGTGGCGCCATGGTTTTCAGCATCGCGGCGGAAACCAGGTCCGGCCCTGAAACTCCAATAAAAGCATCGGCATCCTGCATGGCATCGGCAAGGGTTCTTTTTTCCGTGTCCAGCGCAAACTCCTGCTTGTAGATATTCAAATCATCGCGGCCGGAATGCACAACGCCCTTGCGGTCAACCAGAAATATATTATTTTTATCGGCACCCAACGCCACCAGCAAACGCATCGACGCGATGCCGGCTGATCCGGCGCCAATGCATACCAGCCGGGCGGTTTGCAGTTTTTTACCCTGAATTTCCAGCGCGTTGAGCAGTCCCGCGGCGATAATAATCGCCGTGCCATGCTGATCGTCATGAAACACCGGAATGTCGAGGCGTTCTATCAGGGCTTTTTCAATTTCAAAGCACTGCGGCGCCGCAACATCTTCCAGATTGACACCGCCAAAGGTCGGCGCAATGTTTGTGACTGTATTGATAAATTCCTCGCTGCTCGCCGCGTTGACTTCAATGTCGAAAACGTCAATATCCGCAAAACGCTTGAACAACACTGCCTTGCCTTCCATTACCGGTTTGCCGGCCAACGCCCCGACATTGCCTAGCCCCAGGACAGCGGTACCGTCCGTTATCACAGCGACCAGGTTGCCCTTGGCGGTGTACTTATAGGCAAGTTCGGGATTCGCGGCGATTTCCCGCACCGGGGCCGCGACACCGGGCGTATAAGCGAGCGAAAGGTCCTGCTGTGTTTCACACGGTTTAGTCGTCTGGATAGCGATTTTCCCCGGCTTTCCTTGCACATGGTATTGCAAGGCCCGAGTTTTTAAATCATCACTCATATTCAATTACTCATTCTATGTTACTTATTAGTCCAAAACTTCCACCGCTGCGGGATGACGCAAGCGCATCACCAACTGCTTTTTGTACGGAAAGAGCCATCCTTTTATACTGATAGTTTTATTTTTCAATGTGGTGAACGCCGGGTCCGCAAAATACGGCAAGTCATCCTTATGCACCTGAACGGCAACATCTTCCCCAAAATTCAGCCAGAGATATTTTTTACCGTGACCGATGCGGGTCACGGTTCCCCGCATCCAGATAAATCCCTGATCCTGAATGCCGAGGGAAAGAGTTTCCCGCGGCGCCCGGTACTGTTGAGTCCATACACCGAGCTTTTGTTGCCGTGCCTTTTCTTCCTGCGCGCGATAACAATCCAGGTACTGCAGGTTCGGTGGCACAGCGATCCAGACACCCAGACCACTGGCGATGAGCTGCATCTGGATATTGCTTCCCTGCCGGGAAAACACATGAGCCAGTTGCCGGCCATGGCGATCTTCAGTTTCCACATCGTACTGTATCAGTATGAACCCCTGCTGCTGGCCAATCAATGCTTGCAAAAAATCCCGCGCTTTTTCCGCGAGTGGCTCCGAATGCCCGTTTTCATAATCGATTTCCGGAGCATTAACGCCAATCAACCTGACCGACCGCTCGTCCTGCAAACGGAGCGTATCGCCATCAATAACTTTTAGCACTTTTGCCGGAAAAACCTTTTTATTCTGATCAAACGGCGGCTCAAGATCACAGCGCTCTGCTGCGGCATGAAACGCCAACAACATCAGCAAAAACGTCAGCAGGATTTTATTCAATAGAAATCGCATCAATTTTGACGCCACGCCAGGCAATGCGAATTGGAACGGGGGTACCGAGCGGTTTGAAATGCACCACAATAATGAAATCGCATAACAACAGAAAAAGGCGTCCTGAATATGATGACGCCTTTTTTAGCAGAAATTGTTTTAAGTTATTTATCTCGTCACGGCCAAAAATATAACACCGGAGAAACCCGGGAACAGCCAATGAAGATTTATTTTTGTTTGCCGTATTTTTGACGGAACTTGTCAACCCGTCCACCCGAATCAACGATCTTTTGTCTGCCGGTATAAAACGGATGGCATTGCGCACACACGTCAATGTGCAGGTCTCTGCCCACTGTCGAGTTGGTTTGAAAACTGTTACCACAACTGCAGGTAACATTAACAGGCTTGTAGTCAGGATGTATTTCGGCTTTCATTGTTTAACTAACCTCAGTTTAACTAACTTCAGCGTTTGCTGAATCGCCGGGCGCACTGGTTAATTCCATTGCTTCAAGGCCCGGAAAGAAGCGGCTAATTCTATTGGATTCGAGGCGGCGTAACAAGTGCTGTAAGACGTTATGCCTGGCTATGGTTTTTCCTGCAATTTGGCCGTCAACCACATGGAGAGCTAATAAACTATATAATTCAATTGGTTATATAATGCCGTCAGACCGGATTATCGATATCGATATAACGATGCTCAATACCGAATCGCTCCGCCAAATGCTGGCCCAGCGCCTGTACCCCATAACGTTCGGTGGCGTGATGCCCAGCGGCAAAATAGTGGATACCCGACTCCCGGGCGATATGCACGGTCTGTTCGGATATCTCTCCACTCACAAAAGCGTCCACACCAAGTCTAACCGCCTGATCTATATAGCTTTGAGCTGCTCCTGTGCACCAGGCTACATTACGAATTTCATTAGCTCCACCGGAAATATGCATCGGCGCCCTGCCCAATCTTGTCTTCAAATGTTCCGCAAAAGCCCCTGGACTCATGGGATTGGACAAGAAACCATGCAGTCCCACTTCATCCCCCGGGCCACGGCCAAAACTGCCTGCGACAGCAAATTGCAGAATTTTTCCGAGTTGCGCGTTATTACCGTAGTCAGAATGAGCATCCAGCGGCAAGTGATACGCCAGTAAACTCACGTCCGCTTCCAGCAGGCGCCTAAGACGCTGGCGTTTCATTCCTGTTATGCAGGGATCTTCCCCACTCCAGAAATAACCATGATGCACTAACAGCGCATCAGCGCCTGCTGTAATTGCGGCATCCAAAAACGCTTGACTCGCTGTCACGCCGGAGATTATGGTTTGCACCTCATTCTTGCCCTGCACCTGCAAACCATTGGGGCAATAATCGCGATAGCGCTGGATATCCAGGAACCCGTTGGTATAACTGACCAGCTCTTGCAGTAAAACCATTTACTATTCCTTGTCAATTTATAAGCCTTGTAATTCGTATCTTAGCCCCAATCGTAATAAAATTAATGAACATGCAAAAGAATAAGTTAGCAGCTTTTATCTTCAAGTCGGTAATTTTCGGCCTTGCCGCGGCGTTTATTATTCTGATTCTACGCCCGGACCTACTTGGCCAGGGCCGGCCTGTGGTGGAACTCAATGAAGCGTCAGCGCCGCCTCGTTTCAATTTGACCAATAATCTGGCCAGCGGTGTGGTGTCTTATGCTGACGCGGTGGATATGGCAGCTCCCGCTGTAGTGAATATCTATACCACAAAAGTTATTACCGAACGTGTTAATCCTTTATTTAACGATCCGTTTTTCCGTTATTTTTTTGGCGATCAGATAGCGCCCCGGCAGCGCCTGGAAAGCAGCCTGGGTTCCGGCGTGATTGTCAGCGACAATGGCTACATTCTTACAAACAATCATGTTGTGGAAGGCGCCGATGAAATTCAGGTGGCCTTGCGTGATGGAAATAGCGCCGAAGCCACGGTTGTCGGCACCGATCCCGAATCGGATCTTGCCGTGCTGAAAATCAACCTGGAAAAACTGCCCGCAATTACCATAGGCCAGTCGGATGAAGCGCGTGTGGGTGACGTGGTGCTTGCGATCGGCAATCCTTTTGGCGTCGGGCAAACGGTGACAGTGGGCATTATCAGCGCCATGGGGCGTAATACGGTTGGCATCAACACCTATGAGAACTTTATTCAAACCGATGCCGCCATTAATCCCGGTAATTCCGGCGGCGCGTTGATTAATCCGTTCGGGCAGCTGATCGGTATCAACACCGCGATTTTTTCCAAATCCGGCGGCTATCAGGGTATTGGTTTTGCCATCCCCGGCAAGTTTGCCATCGAAGTCATGCAGCAATTAATCCAGCATGGCCGCGTTATCCGCGGCTGGCTGGGCATCGAAGTTCAGGACATTACGCCGGAACTCGCGGAATCCTTTCATTTAAAAAATACGCAGGGCGTTATTGTGGCGGGAATACTGCGCAGTGGTCCGGCGGCCCAGGCGGGGCTGCGTCCCGGCGACATTATCAATAAAATTGACGGCAAGGAAATTAACAATTCCAAGGAGGTAATGAACACCATTGCCAACGTCAAGCCGGATTCAAAAATCAATATCGATATCATGCGCGAGGGCAAAGCCGTGACGCTGGAAGGCGTTGTCGGTCAGCGTCCGGAACAACAGGCCCGGCAACAGCAACGCCAATAACAGCCTGTAGCGGAACGGTAGAGCCGCTATAGTTGAATTATTTCCCTGCTAATCGGCCATTATGGCGGAATAATTCAACAGCAATTCAATTTGCGAGGGATAGGTGAACGGACTCTGTGCCAGCTGTTCATGCCCGATACTTAACGCCTCGGTTACTTTCGCGTAGAGCGCTTGGTTATTTTCGCGTTGCGCAAGTTGCAGGCTCAGGTCAACTAATGTGGATGAAGCCGAAGGCAGGGGGGCGTCCTTGATAACCGGTTCTCCATGATTCTGGGGAAGTAACGATTGCTGTGTCAGGCGCCAGCCTGTTTTATCATAAAAAAGCCGCCACGCCAGATCGATCCACTGTTTAACCAGTTGCAGGTCTTTCTCGTCACCGGTTAACAGATACCATTGCCACAATCCCATGGCGGCAAAGGCATAGTCTTCCAGTGTCCCATCACTCAATGCCTGCTGCCGCTTTTTGGCGCGCAGCAGCTTTTCCCCATCCCATAGTATGCGCACCAGATAGTCGCGCAACTGCCCGGCGGCTTCTTGGTATTTTGCAGCCTGTTCCTGTCTTGCACCGGCGACTAACGCCTGCAGGGCTAATCCATTCCAGCCGGCCAGTTGTTTGTCATCACGCGGAATAGAACGTTGCTGGCGTGCCTGATAAAGCCTCCATTGCGCGCTGGCAATCAGTTGCAAGACATCATTATCTGGAAGGCCCAGTTTTTTCGCCACTTCATCCGGCGGCACAATATGTTTGGGCAGGTAGCCGGCGTCAAATTCGGGCTTGCTTGACATGTTCCAAAGCAGATGCACAACCTCGTATTGCTGTTTGCTCAGTAGCGTCTTCAGATCCGCTTCCTGCCATAAATAATAGCCGCCTTCGACATTGGCGCCGTCCACGGCTGACAAGCTGGAAATAAACGCGCCTTCCGGAGTCTTTAACTCCCGCAACATAAAATTCAGCGTCTCGCGGCCAATGCCTGCATAATCGGTTCGATTCAACAACTTCGCGGCGCGCATATAAAGCAGCGCGAGTTGCGCGTTGTCATAGAGCATCTTTTCAAAATGAGGGGTCTGCCAGGTGGGATCGATGGTATAACGGTAAAAACCGCCGCCGATATGATCGCGCAATCCCTGGGTTGCCATGTGGTCCAGGGTCAGTTCCAGAAATGCTTTCAGCTGAGTCTCGGGTTTGCGTTCATACACGTTCAGCAAAACGTTGAGTTGCGGCGTCATGGGAAACTTGCTCTTATCGCCAAAACCGCCGGACATTTCGTCCGCGATCTCCATGGCTTGTTGTAAAAACCGGGCCGCCATCTGCTTGCCTGTGTTTTCGTTTAATGCTGAGGTTTTAAGTTGCCTGCCGTCACGTATTTGTTCAGCTGCCTGATGCGCCAGGTCTTTAAGCGCGGCCGGATCGGTTTTCCAAAGCGCAATTACCTGCTGCAATAACGCGGAAAACTGCGCTTTAGGCAAATAGGTGATGCCGAGAAGGGGATAGCCGTCAGGCGTAATGATCACATTCAGCGGCCAGCCGGCGCTGCCCCGTGTCCGTTGTACAAAATCAATCAAGTAGGCATCCAGCGCTGGATCCAATTCCCTGTCGACCTTCACCGGAATAAAATTACTATTCAATAGTCTGGCGACCCCCTGGTCGCTAAAACTTTCCCGCTGCATGACGTGACACCAGTGACAGGAAAAATAACCGATTGAGACAAACAACAGCTTGTCTTTCAGTCTGGCCAATTCAACGGTTTGCGGCGCCCATTGCTGCCAGGCAACAGGATCATTTTCATGCAAGCGCAAATAAGGTGAACCATGCCCCTGCATGGCATTGCCAGGTGCGCTATCGCCGTTGACCAGCAATGGCCAGGCAAGGCATAACAGAAAAAAAATCCGGGGTAATAGTCTATTCAATTGCAAATCCGCAACTCTTTTCAATATCTGTGCTGGGCAAATGTTTGTCTGATTTCGCTGGAAATTCGTAACCGTTAGCCTTCAGTATTATATAAAGACACGGAATCACCCTGGGAGTTACAGTGCTGACAGCTATTAACCAGAAACAGCCAGTCAACAATAGCGGCGCGCCTCAAAATTCTCCCCAGCCTGTCCGGCATTTGCCTACAACTCTTTTGTAATCAAGGTATTGAAGAGATTTATTACCTTTCACATAGTAATTCCGCAAAAATTTGTTACACTGAAACAGCAATAACGATAGCGCAAAACAGGAAGGGATTAATCCTGAGTTCGAACCGTCTTCGAACTGATTTCAACCCACCGGCGCAAAACCGTCACCGGATTCGCGGTTGATTTATCGCTGTCATGATTGGGTTTGGTAACAAGGATATGGTTACAAAACTGCTCTATCAAATGAAACTCCCAACGCTTGTGTCAGGTTGCGCCATTATTTTGCTCCTCATTTACACCTCGAACTCACACGCCGAATTGATTTTTTCCGCGCCGCCCCGGGAGGATGCCAAAAAAGAATATGAAACCTATGGTCCGCTCGTAAACTATCTAAGTTACGTGATCGGTGAACGCGTGGTCTATGAGCATCCGGACGGCTGGGCCGAATACGCCAACAACATGCGTAATGGACATTACGATATCGTTTTCGATGGCCCGCATTTCAGCGCCTGGCGGATGAAACACATCAGCCATATTCCGGTGGCGCGTTTGCCGGGTTCCCTGGGTTTCGTTGTTGTTGCCAGAAAACAAGGTAATCGCACCATTCATAAGATCAAGGATCTGCTGGCGTTAAAAGTTTGCGCGCTGGCGTCACCAAATCTGGGCACCGTGACTTTTTATAATTTGTTGGCCAATCCTGTCTATCAACCGCGCCTCTACGAAGTCAAAGGAGGTTTCGCCAAGGTATTCGAGGCGTTAAAAGAAGGTAAGTGCGATGCAGCCGTGCTGCGCGACAGCTTTTATTACAATATGGATCCCCGCGAGAAACAAAACCTGACGGTTGTCACCGCAAGCAAGCCGTTTCCCAACCAGACCATTACGGTCGGCCAGCGGCTGCATAAGAAAAAAGACATCATCGCTCAGAAGCTGGTTTCCTCGGAAGGCAAACAGGCAGCCGCTGCCTTACTGCGGCGTTTCGGAGCCAACCAGGAGAGCCTTTGGTTAACTGATAGTGGTGAATTTGAAAACCTGGATAGTCTGCTGACAGGCGTGGTATTTGGCTGGTAACACTGAGCGTTCGCAAAAAATCCATCAGGCAAGCACTTATCATTGTTACTCCAAGACTGGCTACCATAAGAAGGCCGCGCCGCGCACCCCGCTGGAATCGCCGTATGCTGGCGCCACCAACCGGGTATTAACCGTATCGGAAAACACATATTGACACCATAGTTGCGGCACATTGTGATACAAACGTTTGATGTTGGACATGCCGCCCCCCAGTACAATAATGTCCGGATCCAGCACGTTAATGACGCTCGCCAGGCACTTGGCCATCCGGATTTCATAACGTTTCAGCGCGGCGCGCGCATTGATGTCACCCGCTTCAGCCTGTTGCGCGATTGCTTCAGCGCTGTATTGCATGCCGGTGACATTAAAAAACTCGTTTGCCAAACCGGGGCCGGATAAAAAAGTCTCGATACATCCCCGCTTCCCGCAATAACACAAGGGACCCGGCAATTCGTCCGCGCCGGGCCACGGCACAGGATTGTGTCCCCACTCGCCCGCTATCGCATTGGCGCCGGTCAGCACCTGTTTGCCAACCACAAT
>JAKEGK010000029.1 GCA_022627515.1 Gammaproteobacteria bacterium | reverse complement strand
TTCCGCCTTCAGATGATCGCCGCCTGCCGACATGGCGATAATTCTGGTTCGCGGTTTGATTTTTTTCACTTTTTGAATCAGTTCGAGCCCATCCATTTCCGGCATAATGATGTCGGTGACAAGCAGATCGAAATCGGACTTTTTAATTATATGATAAGCCAGCAAACCATTGTTGGCCGTGATAACTTCATGACCCTCCGCAATGAGGCAATCACGGATCAGGTTTGCAATATGCTCTTCGTCGTCAACTACTAAAATTCGGCTCATCAAACTGTCTTCAACATAACGGTTATTAACGATACGGGCGTTGGTTTTTTCTGCGGATGCGCTTAGGCCACTGGGTTTTCTGTGCACTAAAGTATAGCAGATCGCTATGGTTATATGTAAGGTAACTGCTCAACATGGTATAAAAGGAAAAATCATCAAGGCAGGGAGGTGGCAACGGTTGCAGCAGTTGTTGCCATGACAAGAAACCACCACGGCAAGGAAAAGTGTGACGCGAATTCCGCTTACAAGAAATTGCAATATTCGAAGTGAAAAGTGCGGAAGCCATCGTTCACATAAATTATTTCAGCTGCCAGCTGACAGTGGTGACGGCAAAGGAAAATGAATACCGGGACTGTTCCGTTTTGCGGGCCGTTTGTCCGCAGCATATATAAGCACGGGCTATGAAATTCACAACCGCTCAACAGGTATCCTCCAGCCATACTCCGCAAAAGCGGGCGCTGTGGTGGTGGACAACATCGCTATTGGCATTTTGTTTCGGATCGATTTTGGCGGCGCGCAATTATCCGGGAGGATTCGATTGGTCCTATACGGTTGCCTCCGCTTTGGCTTCGCGAAAACACAATCCATCGGGCAGTGTTTGGTTTGCCGGCGCCTTGAGTGTGTCGATGGTTTTGTTGTGGCCATACGCGTCAATTTTAAGGAAAAGCCTTTGTCCACAATTGCCTGCATCAGCGGGGATCGCGGCCGGCGCCTTGCGGATGGGGATAGTCTGTGGAGCTATGTTAGGCGCGGAACGGCTTTTGATCCGGCACTTATCGGATTGGGTCTACAAGGCCCACGAAGTCCTCGGGGTATTAACGTTCCTGGGATTGTATGTTGGGATTCTCGGCTTGCTGGTTCATGTAATGCTTCGCCAAAGAATCTATATTTTGCTCGTCCTCCTTGTAGCGAGCCCACTGCTGGCCATTGGCATTACCCAATTATGGCTTTATCTGGATCAGCGCGATCTGGGATGGGTGGACACCAGCTGGCGGTTGATGGGAATACCGCTTTGGTTAAGCTTCGCTTATTGGCAATGGTTAGCAATAGGATTCCTATGGGCGGGCCTTGGTTTATTATCGTTTACCCGAATTGAAGAAAACCAGACGTAAATTTTGAAAGCAACATAATTGCCTAAGGGATGTTGGTCATTGAAAAGCGGGTCAGTCAATTGGTCCGCGTCTTCGTTACACTTGTATCGCCAATCATCAATCGTTAATGGCCGTGATGCGGATCGGTTCCGGTCGCCATCTGCCAGTGATGCGCCTGATGATGCTGGCCAAAAGCGACGATGCCGATATAGCCGAGGCCGCGGATTTTGGGCGCGTCTTCCGGCTTGGCCGCCGTCACGCGCGCGGTGTAACTGCCATCGGTATTTTTCACCGCTGTCATGTTCCAGCCGGATTCCTGTTTCAGGATCGCCGGGTGGGCGCTGAACAGCCGGTCCAATGAGCCAGCCGCGCCGGGCGTGGAGGGTTTTACGGTAAACTGAACACCGTTATCAATGGATTGCTGCGAGGTTACTTCCACGTTGAGCGTGAAGTTATGCATATCAATAAGATGCCGGCGCAGAGCTTCGAGATTGACGCGGCTCCAGTCGGTTTGCGGATCCGCCAGCAGTTTTGCCACCGTTTCCTGAATGGCGGCAAATGCGTCATTGCCCGGCTCAGTGAGAGGGGCGGCGCCCGTAATGCCGTGTTGATGCGGGTGTTCCGCAGCGTTCGCGGATACCGGAGACGTCGCTATAAAGCAGATCAGGTACAGCATGGCAATTCGCATAAATTATTTTCCCGTGTTGTTAATTGTTGTGGACTATTCAAGTACTAACTATCAGGACGGAAACACTGCAACGATTTGTTCGGTGAAGAACCTCTGAACAAGTCTATGCATGTTATTTGCTGATCAATGATAAAATGCATGGCCGTGTCAACACTTATTATAGAAAACTATTGGGTTTTAAACCGTCCGAATTTCGTGCAGCTGCACTTTTTGCGATGGTAATAAGACCGGCAGCATTTGTTTCCTTTTACTCAGTGCCAGCGTCGTGTTAATTGTATTTCCTGGAATCCGGGACCAGAGAGCAAGGTTTAAAACCCGGAGATGATTGCTCTTTGACACCGGATATTACGCGGTTTCAACTTATTGTTCGCATTCAGAGAGCGTATTGTTTCCAAGACCGCCATTGCAATTATCGAAACCAGGACCTCCCGCAAGAATATCACGGCCATCGCCCCCGTCGAGTTCATCGTTCCCGTCGCCTCCATTGAGTGTGTCATGGCCTTCATTACCTATAAGATGATCGCTTCCAATCCCGCCTTGAATCTGATCGTCGCCGCTCTCACCCTTGATCTCGTCGTTACCATTCCCTCCACAGATAACGTCATTTCCGCGATTGCCTCTAATGATGTCATTA
>JAKEGK010000028.1 GCA_022627515.1 Gammaproteobacteria bacterium | reverse complement strand
TCCGCCAGTGAATAACGGATTTGCCGGTAAACCACCCCGAGAAAACCCAATGGGATAAACAACTGCAATAATACCGCATTGACCAGCACCAGATCACCCAGTGACATTTCGCCTTTCACAACTTCGCCAGCCGCGAAAAACATGATCACGGTAACGCCCAATGCAATGATAGCGCCCTGCCCAAAGTTCAATGCGGACATGGACGTCTGGCTTAATACGGCATTATTCTCCCACTGCCCCAGGGTTGCGTTGCAGCGGTCTGCTTCCATATTTTCGTTGTTGAAATACTTGACGGTTTCATAGTTAATCAGGCTATCCACCGCTTCGTTATTGGCTTTTGATTCCAGCCGGTTCATTTCGATGCGGTACTGCATGCGCCAGTTCATCACTTTAAAGGTAAATACGACATACACCGCCACACTGCAGAAAATAATTGCGGTAAACACCAAATCATACTGGCTGATTAAAACCAGGGCCACCAACAGGAATTCCACCGCCACGGGAATGATGCTGAAGGTAAAATAATTCAGAAGTGAACTGAGACTGCCGGCGCCACGCTGCAAATCGGAACTGATCGCGCCGGTTTTACGCTCCAGGTGGTAACGCAGGGACAGGTCATGCAGGTGCCGCAGGGTTCGTATCGTTAACCGGCGCATGGCGCGGTAACGCACACGGGTGAACAACACATCGCGCAATTCGTTGAAAAAAGTACTGGCCATACGCAACGCGCCATAAGCCAGCAACAACATCACCGGCAGGCTTAGCGCCAGACTGGTGGCGCTCACGTCCAGGCTATCGACGATTTCTTTTAATACCAGCGGCACGCCGACATTAGCGACTTTCGCCAACACCAGGACCACTATTGCGAGCAATACGCGCCCGCGAAACTCCCACAGGTACGGAAACAGCGCGCGCAAATTGTCAATATCGCTGCGATGGACGCCGGGCGCTTCAGTGTATTTAAAGTGGTGGGTTGCCATAATTAGTCAATACTCATGAAAAAAGCATCATACTGAAAACTGCCCGCGTTCACCAATATTTGATAAGTGATATTCGATATCACTGCTGTCCCACAAAATATAGCGCGGATCAGGGACTCTCCAATGCCAACAGATCTTTGGCATTGAAAAGCGGGTGAGACATGGATTTACAAAACCGTCGGCGGCAGGTATGCCGCCGTCGAGCTCACAGGGAAGTATTTACAGCGTGTTTTGTAAATCCATGTCTCACCCGCTTTAGCGCTCACTAAAACCTGCAAATCTCGAAGTCTATTCTGTATATAAGCGATATTTGTGAGACACCAATGATTCGATGTATTAAACAAATAAGAACTACGGGCAAAAAAAAAGGCGACCAAGGCGGTCGCCAAAGGGAGAAAAGACTGTACACGATCTATTGTTGTTAAGTTTTACTTACCGACTGTGTAATTGATTTATGACCACTTTACACGGGCGGCGGGGTAACGCTATCGCTACTGCCGGATGAACCGCCGTCATCGGTGCTGCTATCTGTACTGCCATCGTCACTGCTATCATCAGCTTCGCTACCCACTTCAGTCACGATCAGCATACCGTTTTCATCGAGGTAACCTTCTACTTCAATGATGGCGCCATTCATGATGTCATCCTGAGTCAGTCCGCCTTCGTATTTGACATTATCAGCCAGCTTGACGGTTTGACCATTGATGGCAAAGGTACCGTCTGCCGCGACGCCGTCGCTGGTGACCATGCCTTCAATTTCCATCTCATCGCCTTCACTGCTGTCATCGCCATAATCATCTTCCAGCTCGATTTCGACAGCGGTCATGTTACCCATTCCGTTATCCTCCAGATGACATTCGACATTCATGCCGTTCTCAAGGGTCAGATTGAAATCAGCGGGATCGTAGTGGATCAACTGGCCGCCAATCTCAAACGTGCCGGCGGTGGTATCCAGATTGGTAACCATGCCTTCCACTTCCATTTCGTAGTGCTCTTCCATCTGGATCTGGTCATCTTCCAGCTTGATATAGGTGGCGACAATAGTTCCATTGCCATCGGAATAGCCACTGACTTCGACATACGCGCCCACCAGGATCAGGTCAACACTGCCTACATCGGGTATTTCGCTTTTGAACATGGTCGTATCAGTCACCTGAACAGTTTGCCCCATCACATCCATCTCGCACGGTAATGTGCCTGTACAGTCATTGGAAATTACTTCGCCTTCAACTTCTGCGTCGTAATCGATATGATCGGCAACGCCTTGTTGACCAGATCCATCGACACTGCCATCCACAACAACCACCATACCCGGATCGATCTGGCTTACGCTGTCATTTGACACATCACCGGAAACGCTGGCGCCCGTTGTATCAAAAGTGACGCTGCCCACTGTAATACTGTCAGGCGTAACTTGCTTCACCACGCCCACCGTACGGCTACTGCCACTTGTGACGCCGTCTGAACCGGAACTTCCACAGCCCACCACGCTAACTGCGGGCAATAACACGAACAATGGTAAATACTTCCCGTAATATTTTTTCATCGTTAATCCCCTTACTGGAAATTGTTTAACAAATACTTCTGCCAATATATCCAGCTCGGCCGCAACTAAGGAGAAGTTGTTATAATTGCCTTAAATTCGACCTCACTGTTGACGCTTTCCGTTTTACTCAATGAAAACGCCGCTACTTCATTCACTACTGCTCATCCACATAACCAGACTTGCTTATATCGATGGCAGTGCTCTTTCTTTTACCAACATTTCTCCCGTATTTCTGCCGATCCTGATTATGGCTCCAACATGACTTTCTCAATACTGGTCGCAATGTTGTTGCCACTCTCAGGATCAGCATAATACTTCGCTTCGATCATCATGCCTGCCGTGATGTCATTAAAATTAAAGGTACGGTTATTTACGTCGGTTTCATCCTCGTATTTGGTAAACTCGTTTACCGTTATGATGGTACCGGCAATAGTCAGCACGTTGTCACCGATACTTTTCACCGCACCTTCGATTTCCGTATCTGATTCCGCACGGAACGATATTTCATCCGCCAGAATGGAATTGTCCGCCTGTACCTTCCCTTCAACTTCGAGTTTTACTTCCAGTTGAATATTGCCCTGGTTGCCGCCGTCATAGGCGGTACCGGCGTCTATCTTCACGCTGCGTCCGTTTACTTTAAACTCACCATTGGCAAGGTTTGCGATATCCGTGACGATACCTTCCAGTTCGTAATTCGCACCATCTTCCTCGGTAAATGATTCGCGCTCGATTTCAGATGCCAGAACAGTACCCGCGCCACTATAGTTGCCGCTTTCAACCGAGACGTAGAGATTCGATCCGGATATCAGTTGTTGACGTGTCAAACCATCAAAAACAGTCATTGCGTCATACGCCACATCTAACGCGCCTATTTTGAACGTACCGCTGCTTTCATCACCAACCAGGCCTGTAACAACACCGTGTAATTTAATTTCAGTGGCTGTGCCAGTCTCAACCGCTTTCACATAAGTTGCGTAAATATTGCCTTGTCCATCGGAGTAACCACTGACTTCCACGACGCTGTCGTTTGCAATCAGCTGATCAATGGTTGTTATAGTCCCCACTTCAGATTTGAAATTTGTATCATTGGAAATATTGACCGTTTGCCCCATAACATTAATGGTTCCCTCATTGGCAATATTGTTCTGCAATACCAGCCCTTCCACTTCGCTCCGGCTGCTGATTGCAGTGGCCGTACCATTGATACCGTCGCTGTTAACACTGCCCACCACCGTTACCACCATGCCAACCGACAGGTTACTCTCGGATGATGAAATTCCATCGAGCGAAATGGATGCTTGATCCGTGTTAAATTTAACGCCGTTGACATACACGCTGCCAAAACCAGTGATCTCACCTACCGTGGTCTGGTTGCTGGCCTGAATACCGGTTCCCGACTCACCACCGCTGCATCCGATCAACAATGCCGCGGCGGCTCCTGCTAATACTCCTGCTAACAATAAAGGAGGGCGTTTAAAGAGGGATTTCATAGCAAATTCTCCTCGGAAACTTCTTCTTCAAAATAATACATGCCGATGCCCGCCGCCTTGCGTCCCGTGCCCTCAGCATCCGGATTTACATCGCGATCGCGCGCCGCCATCCACTGATCCAGAAACTCCAGCAGTTGTTGACCTCTATCCGCCAATAATGCCCGCAATTCCGGCAGCGCCTCCTGCGGCAAATTGTCGTAAAAAACCTTGCGCTGAAAAAAGGGTTTTTCGTTGACGCCATGAATATTGGCGTCCATTGTTGTTAACAAACCTGCTACGTCGCGTCCGAGCAAGGCCAGCTTTTCCGCTTCACCGGCTTTGGGTATGTAGGCGCGTTCCAGCAGGCGGTACTTTCCTTCGCCGGTTTTTTCCACGACACCGATTTGCAACAGCTCATCCAGGATGGCTCTGGGCGGCACATCCCCGCTGTACGCCTTGACCAGACTGCTGAACGACGGACTGCTGTTCTCAAACGGCAGATCGGCGGTTTCACCCGTGGGGTTGGAATAAGCTTTATCATGCACCCAGCCGTAAACCACGCGCGCCGCGCGGTTGTAACGCGCCACCATATCGCTGTCATCACGGTCTTCCACGCTCATCACCTTTTTAATTTCCTTGCGCGACAGACCGGTAATAGTTGCAGCGCGGGAGATGGTTGCTTTCTTGTCGGGTACTTCAAATTCATTCATGGCGATGTCGACGTAAGCCCGTTTGGCGATATCGGTAAAAGCCCCATAAGGAATTCCATTGCGCAGCAACAAACGGCAGAGGGGCCGCAGCAATTTAAAAACCGCAGTGCAGAGTGCTATTTGTGATTTACTTTTACTCATCTCGTACCAATATTGGGAAATTATTCCCAAATAATATTTTGGGATTATACTCCCAAATGATCCTTAATCAATAGAGAAATCCTTAACAGACGCTTAAGAACTTAGAAGGTCAACTTGGCTGTTTTTCAGGAATTTTCTGATAATTCAGAAAGATGGCCGGCACATTCAAATTTAATGTGCCGCTTTAGGCAAAAAACGAAGAATTCAGGAAGCCAGGCGTTCGAATATGCGGTAACCCGCCACATAAGTCCCGGCCGCGGAGCCGAGCGTACTGAACAAAAACACCAGGAGTACCCGCGTCACGCTATTCTTCCACCACCCCTTCAGATGAGTGGTGTCTGCGCGCAACCGGCTGAAGTCTTCCACCCGCGGGCGGCGTATTCCCGTTTCGATTGCGGCGGTCACCATGCCGGCGCCAATGGCAGGATTCAAGGAAGTAATGGGCGCCGCGATAAACGCACTGACAATGGTAATCGGATGCGCCAGGGCAATAATGGCCCCGATCGCAGCGAGTCCGCCGTTAATTAACACCCAGTCAGCAACCATTTGCCAGCCCAGATCGGGGCTACGGGTAAACCCAATGGCGAATCCGGCAAAAATCGCCGCCACGATTGCCCAGGCAATCATCCTGGGCCATTTGCTGGAAGGAGGAATATAGTTGTAGTGATTAATCACGGTCACCGGATCGGGCCCTTTGCCGCCAATTTTTTGCTCCTTAGATTGATTACTACCTGCAACTGATTCAGCGGGCCTAAATTGCCGGCCGCCTGGCTGCGCATTGTCCAGCAGAATGCTCTCATCCCAGTTTTGCAGATAATGCACGATACCTTTGAGGTGCCCCGCGCCAATGACGGCCAGCATTTTGCGGTGGCTGCCCTTGCGGATTTCCTGCTTGATGCGAGCGGCCATGAACTTGTCCCGTTCATCGACCAGTGGCGTGTAAAGTTCCTTGGCTTCCTCAGCGAACTGGGCAAAGGTGGATTCGAGGATGTCACCCTCTTTCAGGCGTTCGATTTCCGCTTCAGTCACTTCATGGCGGGACACAACACTGGCCATCAGTCCCGCAATCAGATTCATGCGTTGCCAAAAACCCACCCGCCGGTAAACCCGTTTCAGGGTTGTGCCGATTTCACGGTCAATCAGTAAAACCGGCATTTTCAACCGGTCGCTCACTTCTATTGCGGTGCGCATTTCGGCGCCGGGTTTGATATTCAGTTTCTCCGCCATGCGTTGCTGGAACGCGCCAAGCGCCAGGCTGGCAGCCACCATTGTCGCTTTGCCTTCCCGGATTACCTGAAACAAATCCATCTTGGCCAATGCGTCGGGATCGATAATGGAACGGTGCCGGCTGTAACACAGTTCGATCGCGACCGAATCAAAATCGACGGTTTTCAACAACTCTTTGACCTTGTCCGCGCTGGCGCGGGAAATATGCGCAGTACCCAATAACGTGACCTCGCAACCATCGACGTGAATTTTTACAATGGGTTCCTGCTGCTTTACTGATTCCATAATTTTTACCGGTTAGGTTCTCAAATATTGGCGCGTTTAAACTTAAAACTATGAAAGCTCTTATTCCTTTAAACAATTTTTGTTATCTCGCGACGCAGCGGAGTGCATGGACTACTGTCCGCGCAAAAACATTTTGTCCAGCTGGCGCATGTCCAGCTGAATCCACGTTGGCCGGCCGTGATTGCATTGACCGCTGCGCTCGGTTTGTTCCATGTCACGCAAAAGGGCGTTCATTTCAGGAAGGGTCAATTTGCGATTGGCCCGCACCGAGCCATGGCAAGCCATAGTGGCGAGAAGTTCATTGATCTCGCGCCTGATTCGCTGGCTATCGCCATGCACCACTATATCGGACAATACGTCGCGCAACAGGCTACCGGCATCGGCATCCCTCAGGATGGATGGAACCTGCCGTATCACCAGCGTTTCCTTACCCATCGGCTCCACCAGAAATCCCAGCGCTTCAAAAATATCGCGGTGCTGCTCCGCCAGCTTCACTTCATTTTCCGATACCGCTATGCTGATTGGCACCAGCAATGGTTGCGAACGCACGCTGTTTTCATCAAATGCGCTTTTTAACCGCTCATAAGTAATACGTTCGTGCGCCGCATGCATATCGACAATGACCAATCCCTGGCCGTTTTCAGCCAGAATATAAATGCCATGAATCTGCGCCACGGCAAAACCCAGCGGAGGAATGTCCTGCGCGGATTGTTCATCCCTGCCGTGGCTGACAATCCGTCCATACAGCGCCGCGTAATCGGCCAGTTGCTCCTTGACCTTGAGCGGCATGGATTGCTGGGCATCGGATGAGCGAGAAATAAATGGACTAGACGCACGCGCGGCATACCCGGAATCACCGCGGGAAACGCTTTCGGTAATACTGTGCGCATCCTGTTGCAGATTAATATATGGTGACTGATGATCGGCCGGTGATACACCGGCAATCGTGTCATGAACAATCCGGTAGATGAACTCATGCACCGAACGGCTGTCACGAAACCGCACTTCATGTTTGGTAGGATGCACGTTTACATCCACCAGCGCCGGTTCGATTTCCAGATACAATACGTAAACCGGATGCCGGCCGTGAAACAATACATCCTGATACGCCTGGCGCACCGCGTGGGAAACCACCTTGTCCTTGACCGCGCGGCCATTAACATAAAAGTACTGCATGTCCGCCTGACTGCGGGAAAACGCCGGCAAACCAGTCCAGCCCCACAAACGCAAGCTCCCTGCCGCAAAATCAATCTGTAAGGCATGGTCTACAAAAGACTGCCCGCAAATCTGAGCGACACGTTTCAGTTGCTGTTCCTGGGAATCGGCCCGGGGCAAATTGAACACCGGCCGCTGATTATGGGACAGTGAAAATGCCACATCAAACCGGCTGAGTGCGATGCGCTTCAAACTCGTCTCGATGTGACTGAATTCGGTTTTTTCCGCCTTGAGAAAT
The DNA here is from genome assembly GCA_022627515.1 of Gammaproteobacteria bacterium. GTDB lineage: Bacteria > Pseudomonadota > Gammaproteobacteria > SZUA-152 > SZUA-152 > JAKEGK01. The sequence goes on along the minus strand of JAKEGK010000028.1, from coordinate 14,076 downwards.
TTACGCCGGCCAGGTGTATTAAAAAACAGATCCCGCACTTCAACCGTGGTGCCCTGCGGATGCGCGGCCGGCTCCGGCGCGCTGATGTCATCGCTGCCATCGGACTTGACCTGGCAGGCGCGTGCAGCGCCTTCATACAGTGAACGCAAGGTGACCCTGGCAATGGACGCGATGCTGGGCAGCGCTTCTCCACGAAAGCCAAGACTTTGCACCCGGTGCAGATCATCGCTGGTTTTGATCTTGCTGGTGGCGTGGCGTTTCAGCGCCAGCGCCAAATCCGCCTCGTGGATTCCGCAACCGTTGTCACGGATGCGGATCAGCCGGATCCCGCCCTGTTCTACTTCAACATCAATCGCGGTAGCCTGCGCGTCCAGGCTGTTTTCGACAAGCTCCTTTACTACGGATAACGGCCGTTCAACGACTTCGCCAGCGGCTATTTGATTGGCCAGATGGGTGGATAAAACATGAATGCGCGGCCTTTCCAGAGTTTCAGTCATTGTTTATGAAACACATCCATGCCATGTAAATTAAGCGCTGCAATTATTTTGAATGCTGCAAAGACGGTCAGGTTTCATCAGACAAATCCGGATCCCATCCCAGTTCGCGGGCACGCGTTACGGCAGCATCGTGAATCCGCTGATGACGCTGCTGCAATTCATCAGGCAGCAAACTCACCATATGCCCGTAAGGTTCCCAGGCCGCATAGACCCTTTCATAGAGCGTCTGCATTTGCGCGGCAGTCCAGCCTTCACAGGTTTCCTCTTCGGGCAAAAGTTCAAACAACCAGGCGTCTTTGATAATGGAACCTGTTGGCGTCATGCCACCGTAGTAATCGTTGTGGATGCCTTCATATGTTTTTGTTGCATCAACCATGGTAATTCCCGAAGTCAACCGGTCCGGCCGCGCCGGCTTTCCACCGTTTTATATATGTCTTCCGGCCTGGCCGTCAGATCCGAGTATTCGACAAACGGCAACACCCTATCGAAGGGGGGCATGTTTTTATAACGCATTTTCAGCAACGCAAAGCCGACTCTATTGATAAAAATAATGACGAAGACAAACAACACCGTTGTCACGATTTCAAACACCAGCAATCCGTACATACCGCGGTCGATCGCAGTGGCGAAACTGAAAAAATACAGTATTAACAGGACTCCCATGGGAACCACGGTAAACACCTTGATGTTGCTCAGCGAGTTTTGCAGTGACTCGATCGTTTCAATCATTTCAGGATTCGCCATGTTGCGCTCCGCCGTACGGAAACAAATTTCTTTTATTAAATTTCAAATAGCGATTTTAGTGAACGCCAATGCACTTACTGCCTGAAAGCGGCGGGTGCGCCATTATAACATCGAATCCTGATTAGGAAACAAAATGAAAACTGCACCGCTTTCAGCGCGATAGAGGATTTATGCGAGGCGTGTTAACTGTTTCAGGCGGACACTTGATAGCGGGTATAGTCGACCACTTTAACGGGAACGGAAATGATAAACTCGGACCCCTTGCCTTGTTCCGTGCTCAGGGTAATATCACCACCCATCAACCGGCAATAACCCCGGCTTTTTGCCAGGCCCAATCCCAGCCCGTCAAAACGGCGCGTAGTGGAGTCATCGCCCTGTACAAACACGTTGAATATTCTTTCCCGCTGTTCCGGTGAAATGCCCATACCATTGTCGATGACGTGAAAATCGAGCATGGTATTATCACCATCGCCATGTTGCTCGATATCGATGGTGACAATTCCCTCACTGGTATATTTACACGCGTTATCGAGCACGTGTTCCAGCGCGTCCTGCAATCTGACTTTGTCAGTTTCCACGCGGTCATGACCAAGATGGTTGCGAACCTGCAGCCGGTTGCCGTTTTTTGCGGCCAATGGCTGCGCGCGGGACATCACATCGCCAATCAATTGCGAAATACTGAACGTACTCTTTACGATACAAGCCGTGCCTTTTTCCAGCCGGGTTATATCCAGCAGATCCGTGATTATGCTCAACAGATGCAAAGCCGAAATACGCACCTTGTCGACGTCCTGAATATCGATACGCCGGTTTCCTTCGCGCAGTTCATCATAAATAATCTCCGTGTAGCCGATAATAGCATTGAGAGGCGTTCTCAATTCATGACTCACTTTGGACAGGAAAAGACTTTTCGCTTCACTGGCGCTCAAAGCCTGGTCCCGCATAACCACAAGGTCGGCTGTGCGGGCATGCACCGTATCCACCAGTTCCTGTTGATGCTTTTCCAGCTGTTGCTGGGTGTCCTGCAGTTTCCGGTTGGTTTTACGCAGGACCAGCGTCATGGCGGTCAGCAGGATTAATGCTATACCGACAACGCTTAACCATATCCAGTACTGCTTAACAAGGTCTTTCCAGGTTATCTCACCCAGTCCCGCATAAGGGCCAACCCGCAGTGCGCGCATCAGTTCATGTACCGGCTGGTAGTCCACCGGAATCGTCCAGCCCATGATTTCGCCCGCCAATGCCGCTTCGCTGTCTTGCGGCATGCTTAACAGCGCACTGGCGACTTTTTCCGATAGTTCACGGGATGTATGATTCAAACGCGCAAAAGGCCACGCAGGATAAAGGCGCGTGCTGACCAGCATATTGTAGTTGGGATGCTGCTGTGGATGCAGAACTTTAAAATCGCGCAGCTGAATTTTTCCTTCTTGCGCCATTTGTTCCAGTGTCTCGCTGCGAAAGGTGCCTGCGTCCACCAATCCATCGCGCACGGCGAAAGCAACGCTGTCCTGGGGAAATCCACTGAATTCCAGGCTTTCCAGATCTTTCAGCGGATTAACGCCATACTCAAGCATTTCACGCCAGGCCATCTGGAACCCGCCAAAGCCGGTGCGTTTTACACCCATGAAACGCTTGCCCTTAATATCCCTGATTGTATTGATATCATCGCGGTCGGCGCGGGTAAAGATCACGGCGCCAAATGCGGAGGATGCCCGGCCATTGATTTTATTTTTCAGCGTTGCGATGCGCGCCACGCCATAAAACACTTCCAGTTCCACATACTGGCCGGTATTGGTAATGACGAAATCCACTTGTTGTTCTTCCACCGCATGGCGCATTTGCTCCAGATCCAGTGGAATCACCGTAAAATTGGCGGAAGGTATTTGGCGGTTTAAATAATCCGCGGTCGGCGACCAGCGCTTGAGTGCTTTGTCTTCGCCGCGAAAAGCAAGCACGCCAATCTTGTAGACAGGAAGCGGCTCTGCTTGAACCGGCAAGCCGGCAAGCATGGCCGCAGCGCAGCAAAAGGCAGCGAGTAAAACACGGTAAAATCGGCCGGTTAAAACACACATATCGTTTATATCGTCTCTAATCCGTAAATTCCAAAATCCGGCTTTCAACTTGTGATACGTGTCACAGAAATCAAATCATAGATCAAGATCGGAGAAGTGGGGGTATTTTTTAACTTCCACCTATAACAGGAATGATAAGGGTATGACCTGCTTTTATCTTGTCACTGCTGAGGCCATTCGCAGATTGTAACAGATGCGGGCTGATACTGTACTGGCGGGCGATACTTGAAAGGGTATCTCCTTCTGCCACTAAGTGTTGCCGTTTGCCGCTTGAAGCCAGCAGGGTCCCGGCGGGCGGGTTGCTGTTGAAATACCGTTTGATTCCCTGCAACAAGGCGCTGGCGATACGCTGCTGGTGACGCTGGCTCCGTAACTGACTTTCCTCCTGACGGTTGGAGATAAAACCGGTCTCAACCAGTATCGAAGGCACATCAGGCGCCTTGAGAACGACAAAACCGGCGTGTTCCACCTGTGATTTATGCACCTGGCCACTCTGTTTTAGTTCCTCTAAAATGCGCCCCCCCACATCCATGCTGGCCGCAAGGGTGGCATTTTGCGACAGGTCCAGCAGAACCGATGCCAGCAAATCGTCCTTGTCGTCCAGGCTCACTCCACCAATCAGGTCGGAATTGTTTTCCGATGCGGCCAGCCACCGCGCCGCTTCACTGCTGGCGCCCCGCTGCGATAATACATACACGGAAGAACCCTGGGCCTTTTCATTGGTAAATGCGTCGGCATGAATGGAAATAAACAAATCCGCCTTATACTGCCGCGCCTTCTGGATACGTCCGCGCAAACTCACGTAATAATCACCGGATCGGATCATTACAGGTGTTATGCCCCGCTCCTGGCGCAATAACGCTTCCAGTTTACGCGCGATTGACAGCGCCACTTCTTTTTCCCGCGCGCCACCACGGCCGATTGCGCCGGGATCTTCACCGCCGTGCCCTGCGTCAATCGCGACAACAATATCGCGGCTTTGTTGTGGAATCGCCGAACCGTAGGCCGGAGCGGTATTCGCGGGACTTGCAGCCGGTGTTGCGGCGTGGCCGTTAACCGGTTCCAGATCAACAACCAGGCGGTATCCATACTGATTGGTGGGATTCAGCAAAAAGGATTTCGGTGTCACATTCGATTTCACGTCCAGCACTACCCGCAGGTTGTTGTTGTCCTGGCTGCCGGTGCGTATCCCTTTTACCAGGCTTTCACGGTAATCCAGATCTGTTATAGGGCTGGCGAATACGGTGTGTTGCAGATCGATGACCACACGATCGGGATCTTTTAATACAAAGACGTTATGCTCAACTTTGCGATCGACATCAAACACCATGCGCGTACCTTCGGGACTGGACCACATCCGCACGGCATTAACCTGCGTGGCGTTAACCAGCGTTGGCAGAAATGAGCAAAACAGTACAGCGAAATATTTAAATTTCATCGCGTCTGATCATGATCCATTTGTTCAATAGACATCCAATACCGGTTGAATCCGTTAAAAATACAATCACTTATCGCGCTACGTTTTTCGTTAATATTTACTGCATTAACATAAGGATAGACAATAAAGTGATTGTAACAACATAACTTGCCTGTTCAAATGTCAATATTCACTCTGATTTTGAATTTCTTTCTTTCAGACCGCGCAGGCACTCAGCTCCTTTTACACTTCCTTCACAGCATGTGAGCCGGCGCCCCTGATCGAGGTAAGCAAGAGTGATGTCGAGATCGGCGGCTGGCAGAAAACCATGGCCGCGTTCCGGCCACTCGATCAGCACAATAGCCCTGGCGGAGAAATAATCGCGAATCCCCATGTATTCCAATTCTTCGGGATCACTCAGCCGGTATAAATCAAAATGACACACGGTTAGCTGTTTCAACCGGTACGTTTCCACCAGTGTATAGGTCGGGCTTTTAACCTTTCCTTGATGACCCAGCCCCTGCAATATGCCACGCACCAGCGTAGTTTTACCGGCGCCCAATTCGCCATGTAGATAAATGACACAACCACTCAACACATGCTGCGCGAACCGATGACCAAATTGCAAAGTGGCCGCTTCATCCGGCAGGTCGAGTTGCAGTACGGTGTTGGTCATTCAGGATTTACCAATTGCCGGATGTAAGGGAACAAATCTGTAGCCAGCAAACCACGCTCACCAAGATCCATGGCGGCGAGATCCGCCGCTGCGGAATGAATATAGACGGCCGCATGCGTGGATGCGCTGAGTTGATTTGTTTGCGCAATGCAACCAGCCACCAGCCCTGTCAACACATCGCCCATGCCTCCTGCCGCCATGCCCGGATTGCCGGCGCCGCACAACGCAATCCCGCCCTTCTCATCACATACCAGAGTGCCACAGCCTTTCAGCACCGCCACACCGCCAAAACGCGTTTGCAACGCGCGGACCGCGGCAAACCGGTCCTGTTGTATATGTGACGCCTGCGTTTGCAGCAAGCGACCTGCTTCACCGGGATGTGGTGTTATCACCCAGTTGGAGCGGACCAGTGGTTCATGCGCTAACAAATTCAATGCGTCCGCATCCACTACCAGTGGTTTTGCGGTTTCCAGCGCCATACCCAGCAGGGCGCGCGCCCAGGAATCCTGACCCAATCCCGGACCAATCGCGATACAATTTGCGCCACTGAGCAGGGTTTTTAGTTTAGCGGCGTTATCGACGCCATGACACATGATTTCCGGCCGCGCACTGACAATCGCTGCCACATGTTCGGGGCGGGTTGCAACACTCACCAAACCGGCTCCGCAATGCAACGCCGCTTCCGCCGCCATGAGCGCCGCACCCGCCATTCCTTTGTTACCGCCAATAATCAGCACATGGCCAAAATTGCCTTTATGCGCGCAGCGTTTGCGGCGTGGCAATAAACCGGATACGTCATCCCGGGTAATGCGGCGCGCCGGGGAATCCACCTGATCATAAATCTTCGCATCCACACCCAGGTCATCAAACAGCAATTCACCGCAATATTCCGGTCCTTCCCCGGTTAATAATCCCTGCTTCACACCAATAAACGTCACTGTTAAATCGGCGCGCACCGCTATTCCCAGCACACTGCCGGTATCGGCATGCAGGCCGGAGGGGATGTCCACCGCAACAATCGGGCATGCTGCCGTGACTTTTATATGGTTCATCAAATCAATCGCGGCTTTCCATTGATCTGTCACTTCACCGGACAAACCGGTTCCCAACAACGCGTCCACGATGACATCGCACGGCTCATCCAGCGTCCCGCCGAATTGGCGTATTGGCACAGGCGTGCGTAGCAGTTTTTCAAAAGCGAGTTTGGCGTCCCCTCTCTGACGTGACGCATCCGCAAGCATGTAAACCGTCGCCGCCAGGCCGTGCTCGTGCGCAAGGCGCGCGATAACAAAACCATCACCGCCATTATTTCCCGCACCGCAAGCCACAGTAATACGCTGCGCCCGCGGCCAGCGCCGGCGCAGCGCCGTGAATACGGCCGCGCCGGCATTCTCCATCAGTTGAATTCCCGGTATATGGAATGTGTCAATAGCGGCACGATCCAGAGCGCGAACCTGTTCGGCGCGGTATAATTGTTTGGGTAAATTCTCAGAAATATTTATCGGCATGGCTTTTGACCCGGCTTACACTCTGGTTCCATTTGGATGGAGAATTCCATTAATACCGAAAACAAATATCAATACCTTGACTTGCGGCAACTGGCCAATCATATCAAAAGCCAGGCCAGGGCATTAGGATTTCAGCGCGTGGGTATTGCGGATACCAATTTGGCCGATGCTGAAATTCATTTGTTAAACTGGTTAAGGAACGGTTACCAGGGTGAAATGGAGTATATGCGGCGCCACGGCGTAAAACGCAGCCGCCCTGCGGATTTGCAAGCCGGCACGGTGCGGGTCATCAGCGCGGCAGTGAATTACTGGCCCGAGATGAACCACGAACAATGCCGGTCAGTGCTCGATGATCCCGAGAAAGCCTATGTCTCGCGCTATGCGCTGGGCCGCGACTATCACAAACTGCTGCGTAAACGCCTGCAGACACTGGCCAACAATATATCGCAACAGATTGGCGAATTTGGCTACCGCGTGTTTACCGATAGCGCGCCCGTGCTGGAAAAAGCCCTGGCGGAAAAAGCCGGCATGGGCTGGATCGGCAAACACACGAATCTCATCACGGAACACACCGGATCATGGTTTTTTATCGGCGAGATTTATACCGACCTGCCATTGCCCGCCGATACACCGGCCGGCAATCATTGTGGCACCTGCCAGGCCTGTATCGATGCCTGCCCCACCGGCGCGATTATTGCGCCTTACACACTGGATGCGCGCTTATGTATTTCCTATTTAACGATTGAATTGCGTGGCAGCATTCCGCCTGAATTGCGTCCCTTGATAGGCAATCGGATCTATGGCTGCGATGATTGCCAAATTGTCTGCCCGTGGAACCGGTTTGCCCGGCAAACTTCAGAGCATGATTTTCTGCCCCGTCACCATTTGGATGACGTCCGCCTGCTGGAATTATTTTCCTGGACCGAACAACAATTTCTGGAGAATACCGAAGGCAGCGCCATCCGGCGCCTTGGTTACGAATGCTGGCTGCGCAATATCGCGGTGGCGCTGGGCAATGCGCCGGCCAGCGGCGCCATCGTCACCGCACTCCAGGACAAATTGCGGCATCCCTCAAAGTTGGTACGGGAACACGTGCAATGGGCCCTGCAGCAACATCAATAACATTATAAACAACAAAATCGGCGTCACTATTTCTTCACAAATTCTTCTATTTCACATTTCGGCGTTGCTGAGCACTGCATTCACGGAATCGGAAACTCGCTCGCGGCAATCGCCGTAAATACGCTGTATATGGATGAACGGGTGGGAAGGCGGGATGCCGTGAGTGACTGTCCCTGCAGGCCCGATGGCGGCATCCCTGCCGCCAACGGTCTCGCAGCCGAATGTCCTGTACCGGGCATTTCGTTACAACATAAATTCCGAAACCTGAGCTCCAAATCACTTTTCTGGAATTAAGACATCCGGATCAGCCTTAAAAATGTGTTTTATCCCGCGTATTTCACGGTAAAATTTCCCCTGGAACGGCCGAAACAACATTTGAACCACGCAATGAACTGTATATTGAAAATGATTTACCGGTTGCTACTCACTGTTTTTATTTGTCTGACGCTTGCCGCGATGGCGGGTTGCGCCGGCTCTCCCAAAAAACAACAAGCCACTGTGAGCAGTTATACCAGCAAACCCCAATCAACAGTCCAGCATAAACCCGGGACAACCTATGCGAGCCTCAACCAGCAATATAACCGCTGGAAAGGCACACCTTATGAACTAGGCGGCCTTAACAAGAACGGCATTGATTGTTCCGGTTTTGTCCATGTCGCGTTTCGTGAGGCCTTTGGCATGCAGCTTCCACGCAGCACGGAAGGACTGGCTGAATCCGGCAGAACTATCGCCAAACATGAACTCGCTGTCGGCGATCTGGTGTTTTTCAAAACCGGCTTCCGCAAACACCATGTCGGAATCTATATGGGCAAAGAACAATTTATTCATGCCTCCACATCCAGCGGCGTGATGAAATCCAGTTTGAACAATCCTTACTGGTTACAGCATTACTGGAAATCGACCCGGCTGTTGAGTAATTGAATTCCCGGCAACATCAGCACACTCACCGTCTTACCGTTACAACCCGCGACCTTATACTTTGCAGCCAGTAATCACCCCACTGGTGCATCGACAGTGCGAACAAAATGAAGAACGCGCCCAGCCAGATATCAAAAGTGATCACTTCGTTATTCAGAACCTGACCGAGTAGCAACGCTGACACCGGCGTAATTAATGGAATCAACGCAACCCGGTTTGCTTCCCAGTTTTTCAAAATATAAAAGTACAGGGAAAATCCGATCACTGAACCAAACACACCCAGATAAATGAGCGCTGTAGCCGGCCTTAATTCATAGCTGACCGGCACGTTGCCATCAACCAGGACCCAGGTAATCAGGTAAAGCGGCGCCACAACCAATAAACCGCCGGTGGTGGTTGTTAACGCGGGAAGCGAACGGTTAATGCGTTTTACCCACACCGCGCTCACGGAGTGCAGCACTACAGAAATCAACATGGCCACCACCCCTTGCCAGGCGATGGCATGGCCGTTGATATCCGCGCCAAATATCACCGCAAGTCCTGCTATACCCAAGGCAGCGCCGGCTATTTTGCCCGGCGTCAAGCTGGATTCCTGCAGGCAAAACGCCGCCAATACCGCAGTGACTACCGGCGTTAAGCCAAATATCACGGCAACGAGACCGGAGGAAATGTATTGCGAACCCCAATACACCATCATCATGGCGCCATAAATCCCCAGTCCGGCCGCAATATAGGTTTCCCAGGCCTTGCGGTCCAAAGCGATCTTGTGGCGCAGCGCCAAGACCAGAGCAACACAGACCGCAGCGCCCAGCACCATGCGGCCGGTAACGCCAAACATATAGCCCCAGCCTTCACTACTCCATTGAATCGCCAATGGCGTTGTGGACCAGATGATAATCACTCCCAAAAACGCAGCAGGCACTGACATGTTCGTTTCCACCCTGTTTGTTTTACGTATAACTTCAACAACATCTTACTTCCGCAACTTTTCACTCCGCCAGTTTCACACTTTAGTAAAACTGCGTAAGCAACGAAAAAGGCCGCAGTTCTTGCGAAGCTGCGGCCTTTTGAAACTGTTATGATTACTTGTCGACTAGAGTTGTATAACCAGTTGTTTCATCAGGCCGCAGGCCTTTCCACCACGCGCCTTAATCACATGCCATACAGCACGCAGCGCGCCGGCGGGCAGCGCGTTAGCCATGACTGCTTGATGAAAGTTTTGGGGAAAATTAATGTAAGTCATAGTGATTGAGTGTGAGTTTAATTCGGCGCAGTGTCAAGTGCCGACTAGTGAAAAATGTGTTTCAATTGTTTCCAGGTGAAACCGCGTGTCACTCTGGTTTCGGCAATGGTTCCGGCAAACGAATGAAATGTTCGCGGTAGTACTTTAATTCTGCTATCGAGTCCTTGATGTCATCAAGCGCCAGATGATTATTGTTCTTGCTGAATCCATTGGCAAGCTGCGGCGCCCATCGGGCTACCAGTTCCTTGAGCGCGCTCACGTCGAGGTTTCGGTAATGGAAGTAGGCTTCCAGTTCCGGCATACAGCGCGCCAGGAAACGCCGGTCCTGGCAAATACTGTTGCCGCTCATGGGTGACTTGCCCTTGGGAACATGCTGCTGCAAAAATTCGATGGTTTGCCGCTCAGCTTCACGCTCGGTTACCGTGCTGTTTTTTACCCGTTCCGCAAGCCCGGACTTGCCATGCTGTTTCGTATTCCATTCATCCATGTTATTCATTACCTCATCGCCTTGATGAATGGCCAGCACAGGTCCTTCGGCAAGAATATTCAATTGCGCATCGGTTACCACGGTTGCGATTTCAATGATCTTGTCCTGCTGGGTATCCAGTCCCGTCATCTCGAGGTCTATCCAGATCAGGTTGTTGGCGTCCTGGGTCATTGTAAAAATGTCATCTCGTTGTTTAAGCTCGTTATGAATTGAACACTAACTGAATTTTTTCTGATTAGTTGCGTCTGAAGACAATAAACCAGATTATCCTGCGTACGTCAAAGGTAATAATGACTCTCAATATTATGAGGAAAGTAAATGAATACATTTACCACCGTTTTTCCCGCGGCTTTAATTATGGTTTCTTCTGAGCAATCAGAAGCGCGTTTACAACCTGTAAAGCATAGACTCAGTAACATCCGTTCCCGGAATGCCGGTATTCCGGATTCGCATCCATCACAGCGGTGCGAATCGCAGGCATATCAACTAAACTTAATGAAACCACTTAATTGAGGGTATATTATGAATTTAACCAGAACCTTTGTATTTGCCCTATTATCAAGCAGTTTAATGTCAACACCGGCATTGGCCGTGGACGCAGAAAATGGTAAAAAGTTATACAGCGAACGTTGCGGCGGTTGCCACGACACCAAAGTACACACTCGTCCCAACCGGATCATCCACACCTATGAAGACCTGGTCAACCGGGTTCGTTTTTGTGACAACGCCGCCAAAGCGAATCTGACTGAAAATGATATTTATGATGTATCTGAATATCTTAACGCAACTTACTACAAATTTTTGAAAGTTAAAGGCAATGGTTGATCTCCTGCACAGATCCTGTAAGGCCCTGCCGTCCGGAACTCCGCCACTGCCGGACAGCGAGGTAAACCTACTGCTGCGGCACCTGCATGGTGACTGGGAAGTACAGCAACAGATTCCCGGACTACAACGCGGTTTCCGGTTTAAGAATTATTATCAAACCATGGCGTTTGTAAATGCCGTGGCCTGGATCGCCCACCAGGAAGATCATCATCCGGATATTGAAGTCAGTTACAACCGCTGCGTGGTTCGTTACAGCACCCATTCCATCGGCGGCATTTCGGAAAACGATTTTATTTGCGCCGCCAAAATAGATGCGTTGCTCGCGCCGAAATCCGAAAACAGCTGACCATAATCTTATGTCCACCTGACCGGCTATGATTCAAACATTAAAATAAAAACGCAAACGAGCATATGTTTTGCATTTATTCCTCGCTTCCACCCTGGCATGAGTTATGTCCAAGCGGAAATTGACACGCCGCCAGGCCTGGCGGGTGGAGAAAATTCAGAAAGAACGCCTGTCCCGGGCTCAATCCCGGACCCAATCCGTGGAGCAACTATTGGAAGGCGAGGCGCTTGGCCGCGAGCAAACAGGCCGAATCGTTGCCCATTATGGCGCAAACCTCGATGTAGAAGATGAACACGGCATAGTTTATCACTGCCTCACCCGGGCGAATTTGCCCCGGCTGGTTTGTGGTGACAAAGTAATCTGGCAGGAAACCGGAGCGAATCTTGGCGTAATTATTTCCCTCGTTCCCCGCACCAGCCTCCTGGCGCGCCCCGACTACAACAAACAAATGAAACCGATCGCGGCCAATATCGACCAGATGTTAATCGTGGCGGCGCCCAGGCCTGCATTGGATGAAGACCTCATCAACCGTTACCTCGTGGCAGCGGAATTAACTTCCATACAGCCCTTAATCGTAATTAATAAGACTGACATGCTGGACGCGGAGGAAAAACTCGCGCTGGAAAAACAGCTGGCTGTTTATCAACAGATTGGCTACCAAATCATCTACACCAGTACCCGCCAGAAAAATGGTCTGAACGACCTGATCAGGCGCCTGACGGATAAGACCAGTATTTTCGTGGGGCAATCCGGCGTGGGTAAATCTTCCCTGATTAAAACATTTATTCCTGATCGAGGCATCCGCGTTGGTGAATTGTCCAATGTTACGGGACTTGGCAAACACACAACGACAGTCACCGTGCTCTATCATTTACCCGGCGGGGGAAGCATTATTGATTCGCCCGGCGTGCGGGAATTTGGCCTTGGCCATGTTTCCCGGGCCCAAATTACCGAAGGATTTGTGGAATTCAATCCGTTCATCGGCCAATGCAAGTTCAAGGACTGCAAACATCTGCGCGAACCGGATTGCGCCATTAAACACGCCGTCGAAACACAACGAATTACGCGGCAGAGATTCGATAGCTATCTTCGCATCGTAAAAAACCTGACTTGAATTTACCGCAAAAACCGGATTGTTCAGTTTATGAACTATTTGCAATTCATTTATAACTCTAAAATTTCCCGGAATTAGAAAGACATGATTATCAGCATGACCGATTTAGAATTCGAAAAATAATTACAAAGAAACGCGGAGTTTTACCGCATTTCCAACTCGTCGTCTGCAAGACAGGCGACTATAATTAAACATAGTTTGAGATAGCACGTTATCAATACCAATGAATGAATGTTCAAATACCTGAGGGGGATTAAACATGCGCCGTCGTTTACTCTGTTTTACAACCCTCTGCTTGTGGTTTCCTGTTGCAGTAATTGCCGATCAACCGATGAGCCAATTCGCCACTGTTATAGAAGGCCAGTTCAGAGACTACGCGGAAAGCATGAGCGCCGCTCAGAGTTACAGGGCCTTGTCGTCCAATCCGGATGGCAGCGCCGTTCTGGCGCTGGACATAGGTTTTGATATTGCCACAACCAGGTTGGAACGTGATTCCTTTCTAAAACCGTATACCTCAAAAACATCTCCACATTTACTGGAAACACCCCAGTTGCATATCGGCACCCGCCATAGCGATGGGTGGAATGCTGGCGCTTTTTATTCTTCAGTGCCTGACAGTGATATCCAGATATACGGCGGTGAACTGCGGTATTTACTGATGCCAAATCAACAGTCACTATTTCCTTCCTTTTCCGTGCGAGGCACCTATAGTCAGATGGTTGGCATGGATGATCTTTACGTAACATCAACCGGCCTTGAGTTATCGGTTTCCAAAGGATTCTCTGCGTTCACGCCGTATGCGGGTATTGGCGCGACCTGGCTGGACGGCGAATATGAACTCGATGGCTATACTTCGCGCCTGACTCAAAACAAGTATTTTATGGGATTGCAATTCAGGCTGGGTGTCTTTAATCTGTCGGCGGAAGCTGAACAAACCGATGAGGAATCGACCATTCGGGCGAAAAGCGGAATCCGCTTCTAATTCGCTTTCCCTCCCATTCTGTCACTGCAGGTCACGCCAGCCAGCGCAGTGACGCGATCGCTTTTTACCGCTAACGGCAACTGGCCATAACAATCGATTGCCATAATCGATTGCCATAATCGATT
>JAKEGK010000027.1 GCA_022627515.1 Gammaproteobacteria bacterium | reverse complement strand
TGAATTGGCGTTTGCGCAGGCTGAAGGTTTTGGGGTTGATGCCGTGTTCACGGCAGTAAGCGGCGGCGCTCAAGCCGCTTTGATTTTGCTGCGCAACGATGGTTTGCCATTGCGCTTTGGTACGTCGGATCATTGTCAGGCTCCTGTTTAGTGGATAAGGAGCAACACACTAACGGCAATGGTCTGAGATTAATAGATGAGGTTTATTTGACGCTTACCGCGCTTTACATCCTAGCGCTTGGTTATTGTTGCGTTAAAGATTGACTGTAGTGCACGATATCCACCGCATCCTGCGCGTCAAACGCCAATTCACCGGTAAGTATATTTACCTGGTCGAACAATGCCGGCATGGCAGTGCCTGGTTGTCCAAATCTTACCTTATGCAGGGTTTCCCATGGATTGTCGTTGGCCACAAATCCCACAATAACCCCGGGTTCACCTTTGCCGTCAAGACCATGACATAACTCGCAGTTACCATTCACCACACCAAAGTTCTTGAAGCTATAGAGGTCGGCGCCGTTGTCAAAGTTTTGTTGGGAACCGTTAATAATGCCATCCATTCCAAAATAGATGCTGACGTCAATTGTCCCTTGTTTGATAAATTTGGCCAAGGCTTCCATATCGGCCGTTTGAATCATGCCATCAAACCGATGCAAGGTTGCACCGGTAGGCCCATGGATAAATCCTTGTGTCAGATATTCAACAATTTCTATTTCGGTTTTTTCCGTGCCAAACACACCACCAAATCCAGTGTAATGGCTATTGGATGTATCACCGTAGACTCCATCCACGCCTTTGTAATCCCAGCCATGGCATTCCTTGCAGCGCCAGGTGTCAGCACCGGTACGGGTATTGGTTGACTGCAACGCCCACACCGGATTGTTAATCGGAGGCGCTGACGCAACTGTTTCTGCCATCCAGTTGTCAAACAGGCGGCCGCCACGGGCGATTATTTCCGCATCACTGGCGGGAGGAGGCGTGGCGCCACCACCCGCATCAAACGTTTGTGTGTAGGCAATCACATCCGCCATTTCTGCCAGCGTCAATTCACCGCCGAAAATCGTATCAGCGTAAGTTGGCATAATGGCGCCAGGACTTCCGTAACGAATCTTGTGCAGAACTTCCCAGGGATTATCGAGCGATAATTCACCCAGCGGTTCATGTTGCGTAGCGCCATCCACTCCATGGCAGTTCGATGCACTGCAACCATTTACGCTGTTATATAATGTTTGACCGTTTGTAGGATTTCCGGTAGATGCACCACTTGCGGAAATAATAGAACCGCTGTCAACCAGTCCTTCGGTGTTGGTCGCAGTCAGGAATTTTGTCAGATGCAATATATTGGTAGTAGACAATTGAGATGAAAAGTTATGATCGGCATCGATATTGGTGCCAGAGTGAATGGCACAAAATACATCAATGGGTCGTTTGCTTTGCGCCGACATGACACCGGGAAATCCGGTGTAGTGGCTGCTGCTTGTAGATCCGTAGACACCGTCTACTCCTTTGTAATCCCAACCATGACATTCCTTGCAGCGCCAGGTAGCAGAACCTGTATTGGTGTTGGATGCGGATTGCTCTCTCGTATCCCACAAAGGATGATCCGTCGTGGGTTCTGCGGTGCCAGTTTCCACCCACCAATTATCATATATCCGGCCACCACGAATTGCTGAAGCCAATTCAATTTGAGTATCGCTCACAATATCAGCATTATCTTGTAAACATTTGGTTGGACCTGTCACCTTACCGGGATCATTAGGATTCGTGGGTTCGACCGCGGTATCTTCAACGCCCGCACAACCAGCTAAGGCTCCAATAAGAAAAACAACAATAAATAAAGTTGATCTGAATTTATTCGACAATATGGCCCTTATTTTCATATCGCTACTACCCCCGCAATCATATTGTATTGATACTTTTTAAATTACATCCGCGATTCAGTCTGCACCGCGAATGAAGTTTGCCCTGTTTACGCTACCCAATGTCTATCTTTTTTAACTCGTTGTAGTTTCATATTATTCGGAAGGTTCTGATACCAAATCAGTGGCGCTATGATCTTCAGGCAGGTTACGGCAAGTAAATAACAACTCTTAACAATGATTATTTATAAACGACGATTATTAAAGTTATTACCGCCCCATAACAATGTCCAATTACATGCTCTGTTAAGGACTCCAGGTTATGGACTACCGAAACTAACCCATTCGACCAAATTTATCGTTAATTGTGCGCTCGGTATGGTCCTCCAGGGAATTCCATTTCATTCGCAAAATTCTAACGTCTAGCATTTTTGAAGTAAATCAAGACAGCCGCAAAACAGCCATTGTACGATAAGTAAAAGGATTAAGTTTGAACTTAAGCTTAAATCAAAAAAAGGAGGGTCGTTATTTAACTAACGAGAATAGTACTACTTAAGTAATATTGTGGTTAATTTGTTAATATACTTAAGTATCGTTGGTTGAAATTGTGCGAAGCATATATAGTTGATTAATGTTTAACGATCGAACAATGACTACTCCCATTCCATCTCCTGGTACACTTGCTGCTTATTGCGCCCTTTAAGTAAATCAAAATTCTCCCGATAGCTGAATCACGACTGCTTAATTTTTTGAAATGTTCATCACCCAGCCAACACAACTAAACCTTCAATAGTCACGATAAAACTGAAAATGGCGTTGTTGCCCATATTCGCGGGAATATTCTTCTCCTTAACCACTCCACTGTTATACGGTCTTCACGCGCGCTCAAGGATAACATGGTGATATGAAACAAGGACTGGTTTGTATCTCATGTAATTTTATGACATACAAAAACTATCCTTTAGCTAACCACAAGCTATTGATCCAAACGTTGATATTTTGCATTTAACGTGCTTTATTGTATTTTCACAGTATAAAACAGCTCGGTGTGCGGCATAGCGTTGCGAAATTTGAAGATTGATGCTACAGAGCTTAACATGGCTGGGCTGATATGTCAGCGAGCCCTGGTATTACGCAGGCACTTATGATTTTTCTGGTGAACGTCAGGCGCGTATTGAAAACTAATTTACATTGAAATGTGCGGCAGATATAACATAGTTACCAGCGCTCAAGGGCTATATGACGCCTTCAAGATTATCAGTAGTGAACTGAATTTTGGATTTTTTGTATCTAGTTATAATGTGCATCCATCACCACCAGCCGCTACTGCCGATCAATTGGTCACGGCGCCCATCATCCGTGCACACAACAGCGGCTATGAGGCACTTCCCGCCGTATGGCCACTGATTCCGGCCTGGGCCAAAGGCGCCGTCACCAAATACAGCACAGCCAACGCCAAAGCAGAGACGCTGGATTCCGCCAGGTCATACCAACATGCCTGGAAACATGCGCAGCGTTGCCTGATACCTGCAACAGGATTTTATGAGTGGCAGGTTATAGCCGGGCAAAAACAGAAGCAGCCATACAACATTAAGCTTGCGCGGCAACCCGTGTTTGCCATGGCCGGGCTGTGGGAATCAACTATTAAGCCGGAAAATGAAAGTAAAATCGACTCGTTTACCATCATCACGACGCAAGCCAATCCGTTGATGGCAAAAATCCATAACACCAAGGAGCGCATGCCGGTAATTATTGCACCGGATAACTATTTATTATGGCTGAATGGAACCATAACTGAAGCGGAACGTCTTCTTAAGCCTTATCCTGAAACAGAAATGACCGCCGACATGGTTACCACTTACGTTAATAATCCCAATAACAATGATGAAAAATGTATTGAAAAGATTCCAGGGAGTATGTAAACAAATCAGGGAGAAAGGGAAGAGCAACTTTTTATGCTTATCGAAAGTAAGCCTTGGTTATGTATTGGCTTAACATTCTTTCGGTATTGAAATACGACGCATTGTAACTGACCGCCTGGCGCATCACCTCGATATAACCATTCTTATTATCGTAATACAGTGGCATAATGATGTTTTCAAGTTTACTGTAGAGAAAGTTAGCATCCCTCGTATCGATATCCATAGCCTGTTCGGAGTCTACTGAATCGCCAATAGCCCAGCCTGTTACACCTTCTATGCAACCTTCAATCCACCAGCCATCCAGTATGCTGATTGACGGCACTCCGTTTACGGCGGCTTTCATGCCGCTGGTGCCGGAGGCTTCCAGCGGCGCACGCGGTGTGTTTAACCACAAATCAACACCCGCCACCATGCGCTGCGCAAATGTGATATTGTATTCATTCAGATACACCAGCTTGATATTACCGCTTAACCTGGTTTTAATCCGGTGAATTTTTTGTATCAGTTCTTTGCCAATTTGATCATGCGGATGCGCCTTGCCTGCAAAAATCAGCTGTAATTTTCCGCATGAATCCGCAATGCGGTTCAGTTTGTCCAGATCGTGGAAGAGCAGATCGGGGCGTTTATATTGGGTCGCGCGGCGTGCAAATCCAATGGTCAGCGTGTCGTAGTCAAAATCCGGTTCAGCTGTTTCATTGATATAATCCAGTAACATTGCTTTGGACTGTTGATGCGCCTGCCATATTTTATCTTTATCCAAACTGATGATACAACGTATGCTGGTGTTGTCTTCACGCCATCCTGGAACATACTTGTCAAACAGCCGTTGCCATGCTTCGGAAGCCCAGGTTGCCAGATGCACGCCATTGGTAATGGAATGAATGTTGAAGTCGGCAAACATTTTTTGGGAAGTTTCCTGATGCTTTTTGGCAACCCCATTAATGTAGTAACTGTTATTTAACGCCAGATAGGTCATATTTAACACGGAATTACAGCAAATCCTGTCTTCCAGTTGCCTGAATGTTTCATATTTCTGCAATACCTGCCGGGCCATATGCATCGGGAACTGGTCATGTCCCGCGGGAACCGGCGTATGCGTTGTAAAAACACACATCTCATGCAGCATGCCGAGCACGGACTCGTTAACATAGTTTCCATTGTGCTTTTCGGCCAGTTCCCGCAATAACTCAATGACCAGCAAACTGGAATGGCCTTCATTCATGTGGAATCGTCTGATATCGGAATACCCCAGCGCCCGTAACGCCCGCACGCCGCCTATCCCTAGTATGAGATCCTGGCAGAGACGGTAATAGAGATCGCCGCCGTACAAATAATGCGTTAATGATCTGTCGAGAACAGAATTACCCTCACTGTCAGCATCAAGAAAATAAACCGGGATTTCATGGCCCTTGATCCCTTTGACGATGTAGCGCCATACGCGCAAATCCACCTTGCGGTCTTCGATTGACACGGAAAAGTTGACGGGAATTTCCTGCAGGAAATCCTTGACCGGCCATCCAGACGGTTCTTCAGTCTGCCAGCCGGTGCTATCGAGCTTTTGATGAAAATAGCCATAACGCTGGAGCAGGGTGACGGCCACCATGTTTATTCCCATATCGGCCGCGGAACGAATAGTGTCACCCGCTAAAATACCTAACCCACCCGAATAAGTGGGAATGGCGGCATCCAATCCGATTTCCATGGAAAAATAGGCAACGGTTGCTCTCATGTCAGATCAGACTTTCTCATGGATACAACTTGCTTATCGTCAAAAGTTATCGATAGACAATTAAAGGAACCTGGTGGTACAAAAATATTTGATATTTTTGTTTGCATTGTTGATTGATATTCGATGTTTTTCATTTGGGTGCTGAAATGGCTGTAACGAAGGAATAGTTACC
>JAKEGK010000026.1 GCA_022627515.1 Gammaproteobacteria bacterium | reverse complement strand
ATCAAACCCATCAGCCTGGAAGGCATGATTGGTTACTACAAGTAATATTTGAACTTGCAACAATTAAAAAGGGAACCCCAGCGGTTCCCTTTTTTTATCCCTGCAGAATTTTCCCGGCGCCTCAAAAAATAAAAACTAGTTAACGCAAAGACGCCGAAGGCGCAGAGTTTAATAATATACCCTGTACAAGCTCCTGCTCGTGGCAAACAAAGATTGCACCGGCGTTCTCATAACCTATTTACAAGGGATATTTTTGCGTCTTCGCGCCTTTGCGTTATTAACAGGCGGTTGGAGATTTGCATAATTTAAATCCGAGTCTTTTTATCCCCCGGCTTTCCGCACATAAATCATTTCCCACACCCCATGCCCCAATTGTCGCCCGCGTTTTTCAAATTTGGTGGTGGGGCGTTGATGTGGCGTGTTGTCAGGCAGCCTGGAGAAATACCCGCTGATGGCCATGGTATCTTCAATCCATTGCGCATAGTTTTCCCAGTCAGTCGCAATATGCAAGATGCCATCTGATTTTAGTTTTTGCACCAGGAGGGTAATAAATGATGGCTGGATTAAGCGCCGTTTATGGTGACGTTTTTTGGGCCAGGGATCGGGAAAGAAAATCTGGATGCCGTCCAGGCTTTGATCACCGATCATGTGTTCGAGCACTTCCACGGCATCGTGGCAAAAAATGCGAATATTGTTGATGCGTTTTTCATCGATGGTTGCCAGCAGGTTGCCGATACCCGGGCGGTGAACTTCGATACCAAGATAGTTTGTATCAGGCTTCTTAATGGCCATGGCGGCAAGCGTATCGCCCATGCCAAAACCGATTTCCAGAATAATCGGCGCTGCGCGCCCAAATAACGCATCGAAATCTAAAAGTTGCGCGTTATAGCTCAGGCCATAGTGAGAAAACAACGAATCATAGGCAACGGCCTGACGTTTGGACATGCGGCCTTCACGCCGGACAAAACTGCGAATCTTGCGGGGAAAAATTACAGCGTGCTCGGAGTTGTCGCCGTCGGACGGGCTCATGAATCCAACTGCCTGCAAGAGTAATTTGTGTTAGAAAAATGTTCCATCTATCGGCGACGACGCGCTGGCGTAACGCTTGCGCGGAATGCGCCCGGCCAGAAACGCTTCGCGCCCGGCTTCGACGGCTTTTTTCATCGCCGATGCCATCAGCACCGGTTTTTGCGCACCGGCAATGGCGGTATTCATCAGCACGCCATCGCAACCCAGTTCCATCGCCAGAGCGGCATCTGACGCCGTACCCACCCCGGCATCCACCAGAACCGGCACCTTGGCGTCTTCAATGATGGTCAGGATATTGTACGGATTTTGAATACCCAGTCCGGAACCAATCGGCGCCGCTAACGGCATGACCGCCACGCAACCCAGTTCTTCCAGGCGTTTGGCGATTATCGGGTCGTCGCTGGTGTAAACCATCACTTTGAATCCATCCTTCACCAGTTGTTCGGCGGCTTTGAGGGTGGCAGTGATATCGGGATACAGGGTTTTTTCATCCCCCAGCACTTCGAGTTTGACCAGGTCATGCCCTTCCAGTAATTCCCGCGCCAGCCGGCAGGTGCGCACCGCGTCTTCCGCGGTATAACAATGCGCGGTGTTAGGCAATATCGTGTATTTATTGGGCGGGATCACATCCAGCAAATTGGGCTCGCCCGGATTCTGACCGATATTGGTCCGGCGGATGGCGACGGTGACGATTTCCGCACCACTGGCTTCGATGGCCTTGCGGGTTCCCTCCATATCCTTGTACTTACCTGTACCCACAAGAAGGCGGGACTGGAAGGATTTTCCGGCAATCAATAATGAATCGTCCACGTCGGTTACAGGAATAGAATCTGGCATTGGCGTTCTCTATTGGTGGTGAATAATGAAAAAGAAACTACTAAATGGAGTAATCGAGGCGCCCAATTATACAACAAGACAGGTGTTTTCGGACCTTTTTATGGGCTAGTGTCTGTTTATTTATTACCCACCGCCAACGGCGTGAATAATCTCGACCTTGTCGTTTTCCCGGAGCAAATATGTTTCGTAACGGCTGCGGGGCACAATTTCCTGATTTACTTCCATGGCAATCCGGCGGTCCTGCAGCCCCAGTTTTAGCACCAGTTGCGCCGCGGTCAGCGCGTCGTCGAATTGTTGCGTATTACCGTTAATCTGGATGTTCATAATGCTCAATGTAGTGATGCATGAAACAGGAATTTTAAAATAATTTTGAAATGATGCCTAGTCTGAAAGGAAAACCCGCCAAGGGCGGGTTTTCAGCAATGCAGGTGCAATTTTTACTGTCAATTTGGACGTGGTAAAAGTCGTTAGTTGTTTCCACAAAAATTAGGTGTTGGATTCACATTTTGCAAAAAGTACGCGATAGCCTGGATGTCAGAGGTTGGACTATCCATTTGACCGGCGATACCTGACATCGCACTAACACCACCGACACCCTGTACAAGCCCTAGTGCTTCGCGAATCGAAATTTCTGTTGAGCACTGCACCAGACTAGCGCTACCGCCCGCGCCATTAGCGCCATGACAGTTCTGACAATGCATGATGTAAAGGGTCTGGCCAACTTCCGTAAGACTTAACACACGTATAGTAACATCTACATGGCTGGATTGTGGAGGCACAGCGTTATTGGTGGCGATGAAGCGTACGCTATAAGTTCCGGCGTCGTTTACGTCCGTTGCCCAGGTAAAGTTACCGCTGAAGGTATCAAAACTGGCGCCAGCGGTAAAGGGATTGAGATTTGGTCCCAGGTTACCATCAAAACTCAACGTTAGGTTCATCCCATTGGGATCATTGGCGACCACAGTAAAATTAATGGATTCACCGGCGACCTCCGTAGGCGTTCCAATGGAATTAAAATACGGGGCGCTTGGATCGGAATTATTGTCCCCCGACATTTCTTCTCCGCCACCACATCCAGACAATGCCTACAAAAATCCCATAAATGTAAGATACAAAGCGCTACGCATAACAATCTCCGATTCGGTGGCTGGCCACTAGCAAGCCGTTGGTTTCTAAGAGTGTGTTGCTTCTCGGATATGGATAGAAAAAGAAATGCTGCCAGGAAGGCTTATATGAATTGTGATTATCAACAACATAGCAAATAAGTAGCGGAATGTTCAAGCACTACTTAGGACTTATTTGCGCGATAGAGTTATCAGTATGAAGGACCAGGATTATAAATTGTTGAAATTAGCGGTCTGAACCAGAACGTTGAACGTCCAAACGGTTTGTTTATCCATTTCAAACTCAACAACTTTTGTATCACCTATTGTATTCATCCGGTAATTTTTCAATAAAACGACGCTACCGTCAGGGACGAAATTACATTTGCCTTTTAATGCCAGCTCGTTCATCCCCTCCAGGTCGCGTTTCTGGGCGAACTTGAGGTAGCTGGCTAGCGCTTTTTCTGAGTAACAAAACGCGGTTTTTTCTTCCAGAAATATGATTTGTTGCGCCTGTGTAACCCCGCTTGCTGTAAAAATTACGAAAAGCATCAACTTTTTCATCGCAACTCCGCTCAAGTCTTTGGTTTAGCTTAACGGTAAAAGCTGCCAGCAGGTCTACAACCTAAATGCTCCTATCGCGTTATTGGCAACTGAAAATTATGACGACCGGCCGCTCGAATTCTTTAATAAGGCACAGGTTAGGGAATGAAGCATGTCAATGATAGCGAGCAATGAAGCTGTTTCCGGCTGGCGAGTCCCGATCAGTCATCAATCCCTGCACATGTATGAGATAGCTTGACGATAGTTAAAATGCCGATGCGTCCTGGAACTCCTTCAACTGAACCGGAAGGTAAAAAAACTGAAACCGGGGCAACTGAATTCAATAAAGTAGCCGGCGTAATTAAATCGGTATGCAGCGGATCAAGACTGAATTCAGGGCGAATGACAGGAACTATATTGCCGGGTCACTATTGCTGTTACTGTTGCTGATGGTGGTCCCTGATTTTTAACTTCATGTTTGTATACTCAAGTATTGTCTGTAAAGCAGACTGTTCTTCAATTACTGAACATGAAATCCGCGAGTTAGCCCATTGGCGCATGGCAAATTAATCCGCATTGAATTAGCGAGCCACTAAAAATTAAAACAGAAATTCAGTGATGGGCGCTGCCTGTTTTCGGCAAATTCTCTGCTTTTTCACGTAACACCTATTATTTGGTCACTACTTATACATTCTAATGTTGTTTAAAAACAGTAAGTTACGAATATTTTCTTCGAAAAGATCTGCTTGATAAATGCACATTTTTCTTATAACGCATTGATAGAAAAAAGGTTTACCGTTGTCGGAAATCCTTACACGAATTCATTAAAAGAACATCAGCAGCTAAATACACTGCTTGGGATACTCTGCGTTTTGCGATCTAACTTATTATTTTTTCCCGCTATTCCTGATGGGCAGCATTAAATTCAAGTTGTCGAAAATATTTACAATTTTACTTGAGTTCACTTTATCTAATTGATATTTATATTATTTATTGTATGGCATGAGAGGTGCATACAATTTGTATACAACTACTTATTCTTCCAACAGTAATATTGCTTCAAAGGTGATCAATTGTGAACAAACAAAAATTTTTATCGTTGGCGGGCGGCATCTGTTTTCTGTCTTGCGCAGGAGCAGCACAAGCGTTACCGGCGTTGCAGTTAGGACCGGCCGCGGTTGGTTCGTGGAGCTACGATGGATCTGACCAGACATGGGTAGTGTCGGACAGCAGTTTCGCCCTCAATGCGTATGCGAACTGCCAAAACACGGTTTCAAGCCCCTGCGCTCAAAACGGAGACTATGCCTGGGATACCAGCGGTGCGGTGGACCAATATGCATACCTGGTCGTTGCGACGGTGCCTGATGTGGGTAATGTGGATGCGTTTGATATCTCCATTTCCAACGATACAACAAGTTTAAGCATGCTGACTTCCGGTTATGGTGCTCCTCCATTACAAGATCCAAACAGCCTTGCCTCGCACGGGATTTTCGATACCTATTTTGAAATTTATGAATTTCAATTCAATGGCGATATCGGCACTATATTTGATACACAGCCCGGGCAAATTGGCAGCGGCGATGGCTACACTGAATCGTTTGACATCACCATCAACTCGCTGCTGGGGGGCTTAGCCGGAATTCATTTTGACCTGTTTACGGTTCAGGGTTCCCGTTATGATCCGGCCATGACCGGTTCTGACCGAAATCTGGTTAATGCGTTTGCGCCGTTCTCGCATGATGCGGAATCCTGTTGCACTACGTCCGTGCCTGAACCAGCCACCGCATTTCTGCTGGGATTGGGTTTGCTCGGGTTAGCGCGTGCAAGAAAGCTAATAAGGTAAATTCCTCACCGACCAGCACGTTATCGAAAAAGCCTTGTCTTATGACAGGGCTTTTTTAGTTCAATAGTGTCATTTGTTGTATACTGTAAACGCTCCAAAATAATTTGGGGCGTTTTGTTTTTAGTATTCCAATTCCTTCTGCATGTTGAATCTGATATCACCACCGCCGCTGTCGTTATACATCCATATACCCTGGTGCGTCCAGAAATGCCCGTATTGCGATTTCAATTCTCATGCAATTAAGAGTGAGCTGCCGGAAGCGCAGTACCTGCAAGCGTTGTTAAATGATCTGGAGCAGGACTTGCCCCGGATTTGGGGGCGCAGGGTGCAGAGCGTATTTATTGGTGGCGGTACGCCCAGTGTGCTGTCGCCGGAATTTTACGAGCGTTTGTTTTCCGCATTACGCGCGCTGCTTGCCGTCAACGTCAATGCGGAAATTACCCTGGAAGCCAACCCGGGAACCATCGACTACGAGAGGTTCAAGGGATTCCGGGAGGCTGGTATCAACCGGTTGTCCATCGGGGTGCAAAGTTTCAATGACCGGCACTTGCAGTCGCTCGGCAGGATTCATAGCGCCAATCAGGCAATCAAGGCCTTTGAAGTGGCGCGCAATGCCGGGTTTACCAACATTAACCTGGATTTGATGTTCGGGCTTCCCTCACAATCGGTAGAAGAAGGATTAAGGGATATTGAACAGGCGCTGATGCTCAATCCGGAACATTTTTCCTACTATCAGCTGACCATCGAGCCTAACACTTTTTTTCATGCCAAACCGCCATCATTACCGGATGACGATTTGATTTACGAAATGCAGCAGGAAGCGCAACAGCGTATCGCCGGTCGCGGTTTCGAGCAATATGAAATTTCCGCTTATGCAAAACCCGGCAAACGCTGCGCGCACAATTGCAATTATTGGGAGTTTGGGGATTATCTCGGGATTGGCGCCGGCGCACACAGCAAGTTAACGGATGTGGCTCAGCAAAAAATCATCCGGCTGGTCAAGGAAAAACATCCGCGGGAATATCTCAGCAAGGCGGCGCAATCCGGAGTAATTATCAGCGAACACGTGCTAAACCGGCATGATCTTGCCATTGAGTTCATGCTGAATGCGCTGCGGCTGACGGAGGGATTTCCGGCGGTGTTGTTTAGCGAACGGACCAGGTTGCCGATTACCGTTGTTGAAGCGCCTCTGCGTCAGGCTGAGCAACAGGGGCTGATAGAATGGGGTCTGCATACGGTCAGGCCGACAGATAAAGGGAAACTTTTTTTGAATAATTTGCTGGAGCTGTTTTTACAACGCGCGAAAAACAAAAAATTAAGGCCTGAATTGCCTGACCCTTTGTTCCAGCACTCGCAGTGATTGCTGAGCGGGGGCCCTGGCATAACGCACCTGATTGTACAATTCGGCAATTTCCTCAACCTGCTTGGCGATATCGCTGCGTTTTTCAGCGACGCGCTGCGCAAAATTGTGCGCTGTTTCCGATGGTGAATATCGGAATCCCTTGCGCGCCAGCTTCCTGCAGAAGCGGCGAAAAATCACATGCGCCTGATTCGGTTTGCGTATCGTGTGTCCCGACAAATGCCAGGCAATAACCAGGACAAGCAACGCAAGTCCGCCAAATAAAATAAAGATCAGGCTGCTCCAGGAAAAATCCTTTATTCCTAATGCGTCCAGAAATGATTGTTGCTTCGTTGGGTTGTACCCCACAATCCAGTCATTCCAGCTGTGATTGACATTGTCCCATATAAACTTCAGGCGTTTTATTGAGTCTGCGAACCAGAGCTGGGATCCAACGCCTTCGCCCGCCGATCGTCTGAAGCGGTCGCGAAACTGGGCTTGCTCGATTCGGCCTGGCGGTATCACTGCGGTGGGATCAACCCGGATCCAGCCCTGGTTTTCCAGCCACACTTCCGCCCAGGCATGCGCATCCGATTGCCGGACAATAAAATAATTGCCAATCGTGTTCAACTCGCCGCCCAGGTAGCCAGTCACAATGCGCGCAGGCAGACCGGCGGCGCGCATTAAGACCACAAACGCGGAAGCGTAGTGTTCGCAAAAACCCCGGCGCTCTTCAAATAGAAACTGATCGATGGGATTGTCCAGCATGGCTGGCGGTGTGCGTGTATAAAAAAATGGTTCAGTACGGAAATGATTGAGTATCAGATCTACGATTTGCCGGTCATACGGCTGGTCCGCCTGAATTTTTGTCTGCAGTTCCAGCACCAGCTGACGCGCTTTGGGGCCGACGAATTGCGGAATTTGACGATAGACCCTGTTGGCCGGCGGCGCTTCCGGACTGAGTTTGTAGTTCAGATGTGAAGTGACTTCATAGCGCGTGAGTTTTTTCACCGGTTCATCAGAAAGCAGTTCGTAGTTTTGGGTGAGGTAGCCGGTGGCTGGATATAATGTTGGCAGGTCCAGCGCCAGCAACCAGTTTGCGTTATGCGGTTCCAGCATCACGCTGTATTTAATGCCTTCGCTCATCTTGACCTGCGGCACGGGAGGCAATTCGGTTACCCATTCCGAGCCGAAAAATTTACGCGAGTTGCTGGCCAGCTCCTGCCACATGAAACCGTCGTAATAGGTAAACACCGGTCCCCGCCAATAAAGTTGGGATGCTTCCGGTATCTTGTTTTCGAATTCAACGCGAAACGCCACCGAGTTATCGAACGCCAGTTCGGTGATCTGGCCGGGCGCCATGGAGCTGGATAAACCGGTTGACGCGGAAGAACCCTGTTCCGGTAAACCCCATAACGGGCCGGGCACTCTGGGGAACAGAAAGAACAAAAGTATGGCCAGCGGTATTGCCTGAAACAGAAGATTAATACCCAGTCTGGCGCTTTTGTATTGTGAGTTGAGCTTTCGCTCGCTGCGGTGGTAAGACACCAATGACGTCGTTAACAGGAACACGGCGGTGGTCATTAACAGGCCGATGATGACCGACTGGCTGAAGAGGAAGCCGGTGATTACCACAAAATAACCGAGGAACACCGCCACCAGAAAATCCCGTGGCGCGCCCATTTCCATCAGTTTCAAACATAACATGGTTATCAGCAGCGCCACGCCGGCATCCCGCCCGAAAACCGTCTGATAACCGTAAGTGATGCCGATAAACGTGGAAATGGCAAGCAAGGTGGCAAACCAGGCTGGAGGCTGCCTGATATATTGAAGTTCGACGCCCAGGCGCCAGAAAAGCAGGCAGCCGATGAACAGGACTAACAGATGAGACTGATAATAAACGTGAGGCGCCAGAATAAACACGATACCCGACAACAGCCATAGTACAGCCGGGTTAGCTTGCTGGAATCGTTGAGTGAGACTATCCACTACATGGCCTCACGAAACAACGCCAGCGCCTTAAGGCATTTCAGTTTGTGCATGGGGCCGAGGCTGGGAGCAATACGGTTTCCCGGCAGCCACAGGCCATAGTTCATTTCAGTTTTATCCGCTTCCAGCACCCATTTCGCGAGCTGGCCCAGTTTTTGTTCCGTACTCAAGCCATCAAGCACACGCCAATCCAGCCACAGCTCCTGCTCATTGTTGCCGCCAAATTTTTTGGTGAACAGCCCCTGTTCCCTGGCATAGGCTTTCCAGTGAATATGTCCCAGAGGATCACCGGGTATATAGGTATTCAAACCGGCGAAATCATCCGTCCCTTTGTGGTAACCACGCAACTGTTGTTGCTCTTCATTCCACTGAAACGGGAGCCGGGTTTTGCCCGCCGGTTCAGGATAAACAAGATAGGTATTATTTAATCTTACATGGGACCAGGCGCGGAACAATCCAAGCGGAAACACCGAGCTGATGGTGATGCGCGGGATTCGATGCATGCCCCGCGTTCTGGTTTTGTACGAAAGACTGATCGATGCCCAGCCGTCCTGCGCCACATCGCAGGATCTGATTTGTTCACCGGATAATTCCGCCTGAATTGCAAAGCGCTCTGATAGCCCGCTGTTGTCAATGACGACCGGGATTTTGATTTTTTCACCACAAAACACCGGCTGAATATTGCCAACCGAGATTTTGAGTGACAACAGATTTCGATAAGTGTGCAGTATCGAAACGACCGCCACACTGGCGAGTAAAAACGTTAGCAGATATCCCAGGCTGTTGTTGTAATTGATCGAGCCGATCAGCATGATGCCAAGCACGATTGCAAATAAAACACCCTGGCGCGTGGGCAGGATGAAGATCCGCCGCCGGGCTAATATCAGTGGCGAGTCAAATGGGCCTTCGCCGGTAAAAAACCGGTCCAGGTTGAGTTGTTCCAGCGGAAAGGTCAGTTTGGACAGCACAGGTTATACCGCGGCATGTGGTTTGCTAGGGGATTGGTATCGCGAGTAACTGTTCCGCGATGGAGTCGGTACCCGTGTCGCTGGCGTCCTTGGAAAGCCGCAAGCGGTGTGTGGCGACATGTGGCAGCACTGTTTGAATATCTTCCGGTAGCACGTGATCTCTTCCGTCCATCAGGGCCCATGCCTTGGCGCTATGCAGCAAGGCAAGACCGCCGCGCGGCGACAGGCCAAACGCATATCCGGTGGAACGCCGCGTAAAATCAATGATTGCCTGCAAATAGTCTAGTAAATCACTTGATGCGTGGATTTCCTTGACCGTGGACTGTATCGAGAGCAGTTCTTCCGTGGTCATGCTGGTTTTGATGTGCGAAAGCATTTCCCGCCTGTCGCGGCCGGTAAACAAGGCGCGTTCCGCTTCATGGTTGGGATAGCCGAGATTGATTTTCATCAGAAAGCGATCCAGCTGGGATTCGGGTAACGGGAAAGTGCCTACCTGATAAAACGGGTTCTGAGTGGCTATGACAAAAAATGGCTGGGGCAGCGGGCGGGTTGCGCCTTCAATACTGACCTGCTGTTCTTCCATTGCTTCCAGTAACGCGCTTTGCGCCTTGGGTGTGGCGCGATTGACTTCGTCCGCCAGGATGACCTGGGAGAAAATCGGCCCCGGATGAAAGGTGAATCCATTGGTTTCCCGGTTAAATACCGAAACGCCCAGAATATCCGCCGGCAACAGGTCACTGGTAAACTGCACCCGGTTATACTGCAAGCCAAGAATCGCCGCCAGGACGTGGGCGAGCGTGGTTTTTCCGACACCCGGTAAATCCTCAATTAACAAATGACCGCGGGCCAACAGGCAGGCTAACGCCAGTCTTATTTCATGGCGCTTGCCGAGTATCACCTGGCTGGCGTTGTCGACGACATTATCAATAGAAGCTTTTATGTTATCGATATCGTTTTCCAGATCTATGACCGTAACTTGTTGTTGTGCTTTCATAATTGCACCCGGTAATGTTGAGGCTGACTGAACCAAGAGCTACCCGCATGAAAATTACTAATCAGATGCATATTTCCTACCATGATCGGGATATTTAAACGGTGATCCGCTTGGCAATTTAAGCGTGAGCGGTTTCGCGTCCGATCCCGTTAGAGCGTGAGGGCTGGCAAAAAAAGAAAGCACGCGGCGCCAATTGCTTCTCTATGCCGTCAGTCCCAAGGATCCCGGAACCGCGATGAAACATGCCAAACAAAAAACGCGGTATGCACCGCGTTTTTTATGAAGAGTTTTGTTTCTTGCTTCAGATAACTTTCGAATAAGCCTGCCGTGTCTGTTGGCGCAGGTATTTGTCAAACACCATGCAAATGTTGCGGATCAGCAGGCGTCCGATTGGGCGCACCGTGATACGATCCGGTCTGATTTCCAATAACGCATCATCCTGCATGGCGGTGAGTTCTTGCAGTTCCGTTGCAAAGTAATCGGCAAACACAATGCCGTGCGCTTGTTCGATCGCTGGTATATGCAGATCGAAATGGCAGATGAGTTCGGAAATTACTTTTTGCCGCAGCAGGTCGTCCCCAGACAACGCCAGTCCGCGATAGACAGGCAAATGGCCTGAATCGATAACCGCATAGTATTGTTCGAGCGTTTTCACGTTTTGGCTGAATGCGTTTCCGACTTTGCCGATGGCGGTAATACCCATGGCGATGAGATCACAGTCGGCATGTGTGGAATAACCCTGGAAGTTCCGGTAGAGCTTGCCTTCCCGCTGCGCGATGGCCAGTTCGTCATCCGGTTTGGCAAAGTGATCCATGCCGATGTAGACATAACCGGCGGTTGTCAGCTTTTCGATGGCCTGTTGCAGTATTGCCAGTTTCTCCTGGGGAGAAGGCAGGTCTTGCGCGTTGATACGGCGCTGTGGTTTGAACATCCCGGGCAAGTGCGCGTAATTAAAAACCGACAACCGGTCGGGGGAAAGATCGATGATTTTGTCCAGTGTGGTGTTAAAACTGGATGCTGTTTGAAACGGCAATCCATAAATCAAATCCACGCTTATGGATTTATAACCGAGTTCGCGGGCGCCGGTGATCGCCCCCCTGGTTTGCGCTTCCGGCTGGATGCGGTTAACCGCCTGCTGCACTTTGGGATCAAAATCCTGCACCCCCAGGCTGATTCGGTTAAAGCCCAGCCCGCGTAATACACTTAGTGTTTCACCATCGATTTCGCGGGGATCGATTTCAATGGAATATTCGCCGGTATCGTCGCCGCGCAATTTGAAATGCCGCTGCGTTGCCTCCATTAAAGCGCGCATCTCTTCGTGACTGATGAAAGTCGGCGTGCCGCCGCCCCAATGCAATTGATCGACCGTGCGGTCGTCATCAAACAATTTTGCGTGTAACGCTATCTCCTGATGCAGGCGATCCAGGTAGGGGGCCGCACGATCCCGGAACTTGGTGACCACTTTGCTGCATCCGCAAAAGAAACACACCTTGCTGCAAAACGGAATGTGGAAGTAAAGTGATAGCGGCCGCGGTTCTCCCTGGCGATGCAATAGGTTGCTGGCCTCGGCCGCCCGCTGGTAATCCTGTTCGCCGAAGTTTTCATGGAACTGGACGGCCGTGGGATATGAGGTATAACGCGGGCCGGCCTTGTCATAACGCTGAATCAGCGATGGGTCAAATTCGATTGTTGCATTTTTCATTGGATACCTGTTCTGGAATCAGTGCTCATTTTGTTTGCGGCGTTCCTATTGCTAAACTACTGTCATATAACTTCCCTGAATTCTGCGTAACTAATTGATTACTGGCAGAATAAATTAGTAAGTTTGGTTTTTGGCCGCATTTCCCTTAGACAGCTTACACTATGCTTGATTTTTAGCATAACCGGTATGCGCTAACGTTGACCACAGTCAATGACTGTCCATGACCGTGAATCACTGATTTTTCTACCATCGTCCCCTGCAACTTGCGGCGACCTGGAGGGTGGCTGATAATGCGTGCTCCCCGAAGTATTTAATCGCTGCAAGTTACGGTTGTTTATGACGCAAGACATCCAGACTTTATTGGAAAAACGCCTTGGAGCTACCCACGCCCGCCAGCGGCTCGGCATTGAGTCGGAAAAGGGGCACCAGGTATTCGGTAAAGGATTCAATTTTTTTCATCCTGAAAACTGGTACAGCACCCATTCACTGATCAGGCAGATCATCCGCCTGAGCGGCATGTATCGGCGCGGCCAGCGTAATGCCTGCAATATCCAGGTTCGGGAAAATACGGTGAACATCGCCGGTTTGCCCAATCGGTTTGACGGATTCACTCTGTTGCATCTGAGCGATTTGCACGTAGATATGTACGATGCCGCGACAGCGGCGCTAATCGAAACCATCTCGTCCCTGCAATACGATCTCTGTGTTTTGACGGGGGATTACCGCGCAAAGACTTATGGCGAAATCGCGGCGGCCATGGAAGGCATGCGCCGCGTCACCGAGGCCGTTAAATCTCGCATGTATGGCGTATTGGGCAATCACGACAGTATCACCATGGTTCCTCATCTCGAGTCCTTTGGAATTCAGATGTTGTTAAATGAATCGGTGAAAATTGAACGCCAGGGCGAGTCAATTCACCTGTCGGGTATAGACGATGCTCACTACTTTCGCGTGGAAAACATTGAAAAAGCCACCCGCAATATTCCAGCTGATGCCATTTCAGTTATGCTGTCCCATACTCCGGAAATTTACCGACAGGTCGCCTATGCCGGATTCAATCTAATGCTGTGCGGTCACACCCATGGCGGCCAGATCTGTTTGCCCGGCGGAATTCCGGTAACCCTGGATTCCAAATGCCCGCGTTATATGGGCAAAGGCTCGTGGCGTTATCAAGACATGCATGGTTATACCTCGGCAGGATCAGGCACATCGATTGTCGATGTGCGCTTTAATTGCTTGCCGGAAGTCACGCTGCATCGATTAATGTGCACCTGAGTTTAACTGTATCTTCCTCCGTCTCGATGCATTCCGGCCGGCTTCACCCTATACCGGATTAAGCCTTTGACTGGATTGAAAACGATAGTCAATACTCGATTACAGCCGTTAATATGATATACAAATAACATTCGTATCGTGTATGTGGTTTAATGATAAGAAATGTTAGACACCAAAAATCGGCTTTTCTGGCGATTATTTAGTGGACAGGCTGGATGACTGGCATGCTATCCTTTAGACCTACTCAATGTTAGGATTTTTCCTAGTAATTGATTTGTTAACATAAATCATCGGGATTTAGGAAAGTATTAAGTGATTTCCGCTGTGGCGAGAGCCAGTAACGATATCAACTAATAAATAACTGTTCTGACTGACACATCAATGGACAACTACCAGCAATTTTTTATCGACACCATTCCTTATTTAAGGCGTTACGCCAGAGCTTATACGGGAGATGTGCTAAGCGGCGATGCGCTGGTTCGCCGTACTATTGAGTGTGCGCATAGTCTGATCAATTTTTTGCAGGATGACACGGATATCGCGATTTGGCTGTTCTCCATCATGCATAACATTACGCTGGAGGAGCGCAAGACGACGGAAAGTCATCCGGATAACGGTGTGCTGAATATTGATAGCATGGACATTAGCCTGCTGGAGGATATTGATCCGGAAGAAATTGATATCGTGACTGCCCTGGCTCAATTGCCGGCCGAGCAAAAAGAAACCTTTTTACTCGTAAGCCTTGAACGATTTACTTATGATGAAGCCAGCCAAATTCTCAATGTACCTATAGGCACCCTCATCCTGCGGTTGAATAGCGCCAGAAAATTTCTGATCAAACGATTATTAATTGATGATTTTGCTGAACTAAGAGCAGCACAATGATTGTATTATCCGACAAGTTATCGACTGAAAGCTTTCATGCTTTTATCGACGAGCAGTTAAGCGATGAGCAGTATCTGCAGGTAGAAGCCCAGCTCGATGAAATACCTGACAAACTGGAAGAAATTCAACAGTGCCACATCATTAATGAACGGTTGCGGGAAGTATTTGATCCCATTGTCGAAGAGGACGTGCCGGAAGACCTGTACAGTTTGGCGTTATACGGTATAAACAGTGAATATCATGACGATACTCAGGATTTTCAGCAATTTGGTTATGAGTTCGATGAAGCCAGAAATGCGGTAACCGGTTTTAACGGCGAGATAGCCACGCCTTTGGATTCGTTTGACGCGGCGCTTGAGCTACAGGATGAGAACTTTATTGATACCAACGAAATTGATGCCAACGAATTTGCTGAACTTGAGGCGTTAAGTGCCGGGGACGATAAAGACCTGACCGATTTTGACATCGACAATATTCACAACAGCACCGGAAACATCCTGCCAGATATTTTTGGCGACGACACCAAATCAGCCTATGGCTCCTCAACATACCCATTACGGGCCGCCGAAGATCAGGCGATACTCGACGATATTGGATCCTTGACGCTGGAACCTCTGGAGAAAGATGACCAATCTGCCGTAGCGTCAAATTACAGTTCGCCACTGGAACAACCACATCTGGACAACCTGCCTGAACTTTCCACTGAAGACCGTGCTGATGCGCAATCCATGGCGCCGGAATTCGAGCTGGAGCCGATTGAGCGGACCATAACTTCCGCATCTTTTGACGTTCCGGAGCTTCAGTTTGAACACGCTTCGGTTGTTCCGGACAGGCAAGCCGCAGAGCGTAATTATTTACAGAAGCAGCAGAGAGTGCTGGACACTCTTGAGGCCAGTGAAGAATTGTCCCTGGAGCCGCTGGAGATGGAAGATGGCGCTGCCGCAATCCGGAAGTCTAAATTCATCGAACCAATGGGAACAATTTCCACCAAGGCCAATGTACCGGTGGATACCGCGGAAATGCCAGGTTCGCCTGATGCTTCAAGGGAATTTGATAATAAGGTGACTCCTGCGCAAAGCGATGATGATCAATTTGCGCCGCAGCGGAATCAGGAAGGGTTATTTACGGGATTTGCGTCTGACGAGACGAAAGGTAATACAAAACAGGGTCCCGGCATTGTTTCGAATGCCGCCCAAACCATGGCAAAAGCAAATACCAAGGACCGTCTGATAAAAACCGCAGCAGGTATTACGGACACACCGGAGTATTCCGTCAATGAAATCATGGAATCACTGGATGAAATTCCGGATAGCGGCGAACAGGCGCCGCAGGATGTGGTGGCGGAATTTTTTGCCGCAAACAAAGCGGAATCTGACTTTGAAGTCAATGATGTGGTAAAAGAATTTGAAGAAGTATCCGATCAGTTTAACGATCATTATGATCAAAATACTTTTGGTAGCCCTGTCGCGCAAATCAGGCAAAAGGCAGATGCTATTTTCAGCGGTATTAATTATAAGTTTTCCGCCTTGAAAAATTCCTTTGTCCGCAAAGAACAGGAGTCGATTCAGGATTTCAATAAAGCGCCGTCCTCAATCCGCATTAATATCTCTGAGCCGCCGGAAGAACGCATTGTATCAACGACTTTCGGCGCCGGCGCTGGTGTTGATGAGACATCCGGGCCGGAAGGCCTGTCCCGTAAGATCGGGGACACGTTAAAGATGTATAAACAGAAGTTGGCGCACCTAACGGTTACTGAAAATACAGAGCCGGCTGATAATCGCGAGCCGCGACAGTTTGATGCGGCATCCCAGGTTAAAAATTACAAGCAAATTGCGACGCACGCATTGGAGAGGATGTCTCCTGAAAATCGTATGACGATTGGCGGCGCCATTTTACTGGTCATCGGTTTGATGGTTGGTGGTTCAATTGCATCGTTATTCGAACAGCCAGTCAATGCGATTTCCACGGATAAGGTCGAGCAGTTGGCGATTGATGCGCATATCCTGTATACGCAGCAGAGTCAAAATTTTGCCGGTAATCCGTCAGCCAGTATCACCGAATCCATGCAATGGCTCTCTGCCAGAATAGGACGTCAGATCCGCCTTGCCGATGTGCAATTGGAAGGCTTCAAGCATCAGCGGGCGATAGTAATACCGACCATGGTCAGCTACGCGATAGCCAATATTTTCGAAAACAAAAGCAATCAAAGTATCACGTTGTTTGTTGCATCCACTGTTGATCCGGTTGCCAATTCTCCATTGACGTGCCGTGTGCCTGCCGGTATCGATGGATTGTGCAGCTGGGTGAAGGATTCAGTGCAGTATGTCGCGGTTGCCAATTTGTCACTGTCCCGGGTGCGGACCTTTTCAGAAACGTTGATGGGTAACCTTTAAATAGATTATTTCCTCGATTTCCCCTGGTATTTTGTGCGTTGACTGTTGATATATGTCAACAAAAGCCGCGCGAATAACTGCATAAAAACGCGCGCTCCTAATCACTCTTACTATAATTAAATTAAATGGTTTTTTAAAAAGGGAAAAACTGATTATCTTTGTAGTTATTTTTTTACTATGCCAGCCCTGATCGAAGTCCATCTGCCAGGATGGAATATCACACGGAATGTGAATTGCCGGAGGGCGTATAGAAAGAGTTCCCATCATCAGTAGATAGCAAGTGCAAAGCGTTGGGGAAGTTGAGGGAAGTGACTCTGAAAAGTGGAAATCACGCAACTCTCTTTTTATACGCCTGAAGGCATGTCAGGGATTGTATATTCAGGAGGATACCATGATCATTTCAACTACGGACCCGATCACGTTAGTCGATGTTCCCAATCCTGAGACCCATCCTTTTGTGGTTGAAGGAGAAGGGGAGAATGCGTTGAAAATTTATTTTGAAAACGAGGACAACAAAAATACCTATCTGGGTATTGAAGTTGAGTATCCGGGTGAGGATTTCGAGACCAACCTGGACAACCCGATATAGGGCCATACGCAAGACTGCCAATTGTCTGGTTTCACAGTTGCATAGAACACGCGGTTGCATGAGTGGATAGTGGTGTCCTGCATGCAACCGCGTTTTTTATGTTAAGATTGCGGGAAATCGCTGCTCGTGAAATTAATTAAGCCCAACGCTCGTGCCGGGACTGGCGGGAATTGTGGCACGTCTTTCTTGATACTTCTTATGCACGGTTATATCAGGATGCTTGTTGCATGCGCCGGGATTTTTCCCAAGCATCAATCAGCGCATTGAATGTTTGCTGCAGCATTTGCTCAGTGATAAGGATTTCTTTTCCGGATTCGGTAACAAGCGATGCGCCATGAAAGTTAATGTTGGGACAACCGCTGTGCGGCATTACAGTTGAAGATTGGTTTGAACAGACGTTTGGCTTGGCAGGTTTTTCCATTGCGTGTCATGCCCTCTGCGTAATGCATATTCCAACCTAAAAATACACTATATATGGTGTATGTTACAAGTTTGTGGTCTTTATTTTGTATGGTTGGTTTGCCGGTTTGTTGCCATAGTATGAACTCTGGCAGTTACACACAACTCACAGCGCCTTGCAAAACAATAGCGGAATACGGCGGAAATAATTTGGCGAACGGTGTTTGGCGGCGTAAAATACGCATTCATTTCAATTTATAATTCATAGGCTTATGTATTACGACGAGAAATTTCAGGTCATTGTGGTTGGTGGCGGTCATGCCGGCACAGAAGCGGCGTTGGCGTCGGCGCGGCTTGGAGCGAACACACTGCTTTTAACTCACAGCATCGAGACCCTCGGCCAGATGTCCTGCAATCCAGCAATAGGCGGCATTGGCAAAGGGCATTTGGTGAAGGAAATCGACGCGCTGGGTGGCGCCATGGCGCGTGCGATTGACCGGGCGGGTATCCAGTTTCGCCGTCTCAACGCGAGCAAAGGTCCTGCGGTGCGTGCAACCCGGGCCCAGGCCGACCGGATTTTGTATAGGCAGGCGATCCGTTCGATGCTGGAAGGTCAGCCGAATCTCAAGATTTTCCAGCAAGCCGTTGACGATTTGATAATCGAGAACGGCCGGGTGGCCGGCGTGCGCACCCAAATGGGATTATGCTTTAAAGCGCAGGCTGTGGTGCTGACGGTGGGAACATTTCTCGCGGGCAGAATCCACATTGGCTTGTCCAATCACGAAGGCGGGCGCGCGGGAGATCCACCGTCCAAAACACTGGCGGCGCGCTTGCGTGAATTGCCGTTTCGCGTTGACCGGCTGAAAACAGGAACACCGCCACGCATTGATTCACGCTCCATTGACTACAGCCAACTGGAAGAGCAAGCCGGCGATGATCCTGTGCCGGTGTTTTCCTTTATGGGTAGCGCCACTGAGCATCCGCGCCAGGTCAGTTGCCATATTACCCATACCAATGAACGCACGCATGACATAATCCGCGGCGGTATGGATCGTTCGCCGCTGTTTACCGGAGTGATTGAAGGCACGGGGCCGCGTTATTGCCCGTCCATTGAAGACAAGGTAGTGCGTTTTGCCGATAAAACCTCGCATCAGATTTTTGTCGAACCCGAAGGACTGACGACGCACGAAGTGTATCCCAATGGTATTTCCACCAGCCTGCCGTTTGATGTGCAATTTGCGCTGGTGCGCTCCATGAAGGGATTTGAAAACGCGCATATCACGCGCCCGGGTTACGCCATCGAATATGATTACTTTGATCCCCGGGAGTTGAAACCTTCCCTGGAAACCAAACATATCAACGCGCTGTTCTTCGCCGGACAAATCAATGGCACCACCGGCTATGAAGAAGCGGCGGCGCAGGGCCTGGTTGCCGGATTGAATGCCGCCTTACATGTGAAAGAACAGGAGTCATGGTCGCCGAAACGGGACGAAGCTTATATCGGCGTCTTGATCGATGACCTGATTACCCGCGGCACGCAGGAACCGTACCGCATGTTTACGAGCCGGGCTGAATACCGCCTGTTATTGCGCGAAGACAATGCGGATCTGCGTTTGACTGATACCGGCCGGATGCTGGGCCTGGTTGATGATGAGCGCTGGGACAAATTTAATCGCAAACGTGATGCCATCGCACAAGAGCAGCAGCGATTGCATGGCGCCTTCCTGCGCCCGGGGCAGTGTGATGATCAGGCCGTGGCGAACGTGCTTGGCGTTGCCCTGTCACGTGAAGCGCGACTGTCCGAACTATTAAAACGGCCAGGCGTAACTTATGACAGCCTGATGTCGCTTGCGGCTTCCGGACAACCGGTGGTGGATCCTGTTGTGGCGGAACAGGTCGAGATACAGGCGAAATACGAAGGATATATCTGCCGCCAACAGGAAGAAATCGAACGCCACCGGCGCAACGAAAAGTTAAAGTTGCCCGATAATCTGGACTATAACGCAGTCAGCGGTTTGTCCAATGAAGTGCGGCAAAAACTGCAACTCCACCGGCCCGCGACGGTTGGCCAGGCCTCCAGGATATCCGGCGTTACACCGGCGGCCATTTCATTGCTATTAATTCATTTAAAAAAACGCGCCAGCTAATCAAGCGAAAGCTATAAAGCCTCTTGGTTAGTATTACTGTTAATGGTATTTGGTTGTTTCGTTTAGTAGTGATTATTAGTAGCATATCCGTGCTTTGTGCGATTAATCGCCCGACGCTAACCGCTAGTCGTTATTTTATTACCCGGCTAACGGCACAATAACAATCAACAAACCTGTTTCAGAGAGGTCCAGATGCGTATCAACTCAATCGTAACTGTAGTATTAATAACGTTGCTATTTACTTTTGCCTCAATAGCCGCAGCGGACAATGGTCTGATTACCAAAAAAAGCAAATACAGCACATCCGAAACCCTGGACCGGCTTGAAGCCGCGCTGAAGGAAAAGGGTATTGCTGTCGCATTGCGCTGGAACCATAGCGAAAAAGGCGCCAACGTGGGTATTCCTTTGCGCCCAACCGAGTTATTGTTGTTTGGCAATCCCAAGCTTGGCACCCATTTTTTTACCAGTAAGCAAACCGCCGGCATTGATTTGCCTTTGAAAGCCCTGGCCTGGGAGGATGAGAAAGGCCAGGTGTGGTTAAGCTACAATGATCCTTTTTACATAGCCAGCCGGCATGGCATCAAGGACCGTGATGAGATTGCGAAAAAAATGTCGGACGCGCTGAATAACCTGACTTCCGCCGCAACCGGTAATTAATTCAGCTTGACCCGAACCAAAGATTTAACGGCGCAATTACAACGCGGGCTTGAGTCGCTGGAACTGCCGCTGACGCAGGAACAGCAATACCAATTGCTCGCCTTTATTGCATTGCTGTTCAAATGGAACCGGGTTTATAACCTCACATCGGTGCGTGACACGCAGGAGATGCTGACGCGGCATATCATCGATAGTTTGTCGATACTGCCATACGTGCAGGGCGCGCGGGTAATCGATGTTGGCGCCGGTGCGGGCCTGCCGGGCATACCACTGGCGATTGCAAAGCCCGCATGCCGATTTGTATTATTGGACAGTAACCGTAAGAAAACCCGTTTTATGCAACAAGCCAAAACGGAACTCCATCTAGGCAATGTGGAGGTTGTGTGTTTACGGGCTGAGGATTTTCATCCCCCTGAATTGTTCGATTCGGTTATTTCACGCGCATTGGCGAGTCTTTCGCAAATTGTGTCATGGTCGTCGCATTTATGCAGCGCCAAATCAGTAATACTCGCCATGAAAGGCGCCTATCCTGATGCGGAAATCTCGGCGTTACCAAAATCATTTGAAATCAAAGCCGTGCATAAATTGAATTATTGGGGATTAGACGCTGATCGTTATCTAGTGGAAATTGTGCTAGCTAAATCCTGAAAACTGAATTAAATAGACTAGGTAATCACCAAAAAAATGTGCGATGATATTCTCATTCATCTCAACTTTAGGTGGTCGTGACTCTATGGCAAAAATCATAGCAATCGCTAATCAGAAAGGTGGGGTTGGGAAAACCACGACAAGTGTAAACTTGGCGGCTTCATTGGCCGCCACACGGCGTTGTGTGTTGTTAATAGATATTGATCCTCAGGGCAATGCGACCATGGGGAGCGGCATTGATAAATCGGAACTGCAATATTCCAGTTACGATGTTTTAATGGGCCATACGGACATTAGTTCCGCGATTGTCAGGGCCGAAGAAGCCGGTTATGACTTGTTGCCCTCGAACTCGGATCTGACAGCGGCTGAAGTTGAGTTGTTGAGTATCAGTCATCGTGAAAGACAACTTAAAGCGGCGATTCAGCTGCTTCAGGACCGCTACGATTACATTATTATCGATTGCCCGCCGTCCTTGAACATGCTGACCCTGAATGCTCTGGTCGCCGCGCAATCGGTCCTTATACCCATGCAATGCGAGTACTATGCCCTGGAAGGATTAACCGCATTGGTTAACACCATTGAACAAATACGCAGCACGTTGAATCCTTATCTCAAGATCGAAGGTTTATTACGCACGATGTACGATCCCCGCAACCGGCTGTCTTATGATGTTACACAACAGTTGCAACAGTATTTTGGCGACCGCCTATACCGCACGGTTATTCCAAGAAATATCCGGTTGGCGGAAGCGCCCAGTCATGGTGTTCCAGTTCTGGTTTATGATAAAACATCGCGTGGCGCACAAGCGTACCTGGCGCTGGCGGGGGAAATCGTAAGGCGTGAACAAAGCATGTCACAAAGCCAGCCGCAGGCGTCAACTGTATAAATAGAATCTTATAATTAGAACGAACAGGAATAGGTGACAACGTATGGTGGCAAAAAAGCGTGGATTAGGGCGCGGACTGGACGCTCTATTAGGGGGAATGGGAGGTGGCGCCCGGTCAACATCGGATGCTGCTGAAACAATCAATACCACCGGCGCACCGGATTCTTCTCTCGAATATCCACAGCCACTGCCGCCTAAAACTGGTGATTTGAAAGAATTACCCGTAGATTTGCTGCAACCCGGCAAATATCAGCCCCGTACTGACATGCATCAGGAAAGCCTGCAAGACCTGGCTAACTCGATCAAGGCGCAGGGCGTGTTGCAACCGATAGTGGTCCGCAGAATCGATGGCGGACGCTACGAAATCATTGCCGGCGAGCGCCGCTGGCGCGCGGCGCAACTGGCGGAACTGCATAATGTGCCCGCCGTTATCCGTGACGTACCCGACGAAGCGGCCATTGCCATGGCGCTCATCGAAAACATCCAGCGCGAAAACCTCAATCCAATCGAAGAGGCCAGCGCGTTGCAGCGGCTTATCGGTGAATTCGAATTGACCCACCAGCAGGCCGCCGATGCGGTCGGCCGTTCGCGGGCGGCGGTTAGCAATCTGCTGCGCTTGTTGTCCTTGAATCCGGACGTGC
This sequence comes from Gammaproteobacteria bacterium, assembly GCA_022627515.1. Lineage (GTDB taxonomy): Bacteria > Pseudomonadota > Gammaproteobacteria > SZUA-152 > SZUA-152 > JAKEGK01. Next base: position 8,514 of record JAKEGK010000026.1, on the reverse strand, counting down.
GCTTGTTGCTGGAAAACGGCGATCTGGAAATGGGGCACGCCCGCGCTTTGTTGACTCTCGAAGGTGAGCGGCAAAGCAAGGCGGCGCGCGACGTGGTTGCCCGTGGCCTGTCTGTCAGGGAAACCGAGCAACTGGTAAATCATCTGCGGGACGCCTCTTCACCGCAAGCCAAAACACCCAAAACTATTGATCCCAATATTCAGCGGTTGCAGGACGAACTGGGAGAAAAACTGGGCGCGAAGGTGGCATTGCAACACGCCAATAATGGGAAAGGTAAATTAGTGGTGCACTACAATAGTCTCGATGAGTTGGACGGTATACTCGCCCACATCAAGTAATCCGCAATTCAATAAATCCTCGCAACTTAATTACCAGACAGATTTTGTTTTCTTGTTTCATAGTCGCTGATTCAAGGATCAGCGAGTTAGAATCTCTTCTTGCATCGTTACTTTAACAGCCGCAAATGCCATGTTCCGATTGTTCGATGGTCGGGGCAAGGTGCAAACAGAAAAAACAATCATTGTTTTCGCTGTGTGTAAATTTGGATCAATACGCGCTCAAACCGGTTTAATCAAAGCAGCATCCATCGGCATTAAACCTGTTAAAAATGGCTTGCTTTTTAAATCCTTCTCCCTTGCTGAATGATTGCGTGAAAGGTATACTTCGCCCCTAATTTTTTGGATGCGGCTGCAATGAAAAAAGCCAAGGGTCCGGGCCTGCTGTTAATCGGTGTCGGGTCATTGTTAACGTCAATGGTAGTTGCTGGTTTTCTGTTAGGGTATGGCGTTGATGTCTTGCTCGATACACAGCCTATCTTCTTGTTAAGTTTTGGTCTTTTGGGTTTCATCGGCGGCATTCTGAAAGCGTATAAAATTCTGAGTGACCCGGAGTTGCATTGAAAATAGCTGAGCCCGAATTAGCCGCCAAGGCGCATTGGGTAATCAGCACGCAACTGATCATCAGCGTCTTTACCGCTGCTGCATTTCTCGTAAAGGGTGCTTGGGAATCTGTAGCCGCCTTATATGGCGGGCTGGCAAGCCTCTGTATCACAATACTTTTGTTGTGGGGCATCAAAAGAGCAACAGAAGCTGCCAAAGATAATCCAGGCAAAAGCATGCGGATTTTATATGCTGGGGCCGCGCAGCGGTTTTTGTTAGTGCTTGGTTTGCTGGCAATGGGAATCGCTTTATTCAAACTGGATCCCATCGCAATGTGTACAGGATTTGCGCTGGCGCAGTTAAGTTATTTATTCGGTTCCCGATCCAAAGGCGCCTGAATCATAAGCTTAGTTGAACCACTTAGTTGAACCACTTAGTTGAACCACTTAGTTGAACGATAAGTATAAAGCAGGTTTTGCAAAAATAAGTTGAGGGTCAAACGTTGAGTCAAGCAACTGAAACAGCACAAAGTTCCTCCGGTGGCGGTACCGTTGAATATATTCAACACCATCTTACCAATTGGTGTGTTGGACCTGATTGCGATCCCGTAACTCATCAAGCCAATGGATTCTGGGCGTTTCACGTCGACACCATATTCTTCAGTCTTTTCCTCGGTATTTTGATGCTGTTTGTGAGCGCGCGTCTCGTTAAACGCCTGACTGACGGAGTGCCCGGCGGTTTTCAAAATTTTGTCGAATCCATTCTGGAATTCGTGCAAGGGCAGATCAGGGACGGTTTTCCCCATGCGCCTGCAATCATTGCTCCCATGGCGCTGACCATCTTTGTGTGGGTATGGCTGATGAACTTCATGGATTTGATTCCGGTGGATTTGCTGCCCCTGATTGCCGGCTGGTTTGGCATTCACTATTTAAAAGTCGTGCCGACCACCGATCTGAATACCACCTTTGCTATGTCATTTACCGTTTTTCTGATGATTATCTTTTACAATCTGAAAGTCAAAGGCCCGGTCGGTTATCTCAAGATGTTTCTGTTTCATCCATTTGGAAAATTCCTGGTCCCCGTCAACATCATAATGACTGCCATAGAAGAGCTGGCCAAACCTTTAAGCCTTGGTTTGCGTTTGTTCGGCAACCTGTTTGCAGGTGAGCTGGTATTCCTGTTGATTGCGCTGTTAGGCGGGGCCGCAGCGCTGGGAGTTGGTTTATTAATCTGGTTCCCGCTGCAAGTGGTGCTGGATCTCGGATGGTTGTTATTCCATATCCTGGTTATCACATTACAGGCGTTTATTTTCATGGTGCTGACAATTGTCTATTTAAGCATGGCGCACACGGCGGACCATTAAATTAAAACAGAAAAAAAGCTGGAAGAATTCAAATTAAAAATGTTAAGCGTAATAATCCGGTTCAGTTTTTAAATTCATAATTTTTTATCTTTAAGGAGAGTAACAATGACACCAGATATGATTGCAACCATTTATGCCTATACCGCCGTGGGCGTTGGCGTGATCCTGGCGGCTGCAGGTTTGGGTTCTGCGATCGGTTGGGGTTTGATTTGCGCAAAAACCCTCGAAGGTATCGCGCGCCAGCCTGAAATGCGCCCGCAACTAATGACCAACATGTTTATCTTCGCGGGCTTGATGGAATCTTTCCCGTTTATCATCCTGGCGTTTGCGATGTGGTTCCTGTTCGCTAATCCGTTTATCGGCGCGATGCAGGCGGCAATTAATGCTGCTGGCGGCTAACACATTCAGCGGTTTTACTATCCGCGCCATTCGCGGATGTAGCCAGGAGGAGCGAACACAGTGAACATTACCGTAACTCTCATCGCGCAGATGCTTGCATTCATATTGTTGATCTGGTTTATCAACAAGGTGTTGTGGAAGCCGATGATGGGACTGATGGAGAGCCGCCAAAAGCGCATTGCGGACGGTCTTGCGGCCGCTGAGCGAGGCAAGCAGGAACAAGCAAACGCTGAAAAACGCGCGGTGGAATTACTCGACGAGTCCAAGCGGAAAGCGGCGGACATTATTGCGCAAGCGCAGCGGCGCGCAAAAGAAATCGAAGCGGAAGCAAAGGACAGCGCCAAGGCTGAAGCGGAGCGCATCAAGGCGGCGGCGGAAGCCGAGATTGAACGTGGCGTTAATCAGGCCCGCGAACATTTGCGCGCCCAGGTGGCCAGTATTGCGATTGCCGGCGCGGAAAAAGTGCTGAAGCAGCAAATCGACGCCAAGGCGCACGACAAACTATTAAGCCAATTGGCGGCTGAGATTTAAGGCGGACCAGCATGGCAGAGAAATCAACCATCGCCCGCCCTTATGCAGAAGCCGTGTTTGCGCTGGCGAAGGAACAAAAGCAATTGAAGGCCTGGTCGGAAATGTTGCAAACGGCGGCGGCGGTTGCAATGAACGACGACATGCAGGCGATGATCAGCAACACCAATGTACGCAAGGATCAGGTGGCGAAGTTGATTATTGATGTGTGCGGCAACAAATTTTCCGCTGAAGGCAAAAACCTGATCAGGCTGCTGGCTGAAAACCGGCGTTTGTCCTTGCTGGCTGAAATCGCCGCGCAATATGAAGCGCTGCGCGCCGAAGAAGAAAAAACCATCGATGCCGAAATGATTGCGGCGTTTGAAGTGAGCGCGGCGCAGCAAAAACAAATTGCCGAAAAATTAAAGGCGCGCCTGGGACGAGAGGTTTCCTTGTCATGCCGTGTGGATTCAACGCTGCTGGGCGGCGCCATCATTAAGGCTGGCGACCTGGTAATTGACGGGTCCACCAAAGGTCAGATTCAAAAACTTTCCATAGAGCTGGCGCGCTAACGTCAGGCTCCTGAGGGGAAAAAGCAATGCAATTAAATCCATCAGAAATAAGCGATCTAATCAAAGAACGTATCAAAAACTTCGAGGTGAAAACAGAAGCCAGTAACGAAGGCACTGTTGTCAGCGTTACCGACGGTATCGTGCGTATCCACGGCTTGTCAGATGTGATGCTGGGGGAAATGATTCAATTCCCGGGCAACACCTTCGGCATGGCGTTGAACCTGGAGCGCGATTCCGTTGGCGCCGTGGTGCTGGGTTCATATGAGCACATCACGGAAGGTGACAAGGTGCAATGCACCAGCCGCATTCTCGAAGTGCCGGTTGGTGAGGCCTTGCTGGGCCGTGTCGTGAATTCCCTGGGTATGCCGATCGATGGCAAAGGCCCGGTTGACACCAAGCTTACTTCTCCCATCGAGAAAGTGGCGCCGGGTGTTATCGCGCGTCAATCCGTGAGCCAGCCGGTGCAAACCGGTTTGAAAGCCATCGACTCCATGGTGCCCATCGGCCGCGGTCAGCGTGAGTTGATCATCGGTGATCGCCAGACCGGTAAAACCGCCGTTGCGGTGGACGCCATCATTAACCAGAAAGGCACCGGTATTAAATGTATCTACGTTGCGATTGGCCAGAAGGCATCGAGTATTGCCAACGTGGTGCACAAGCTGGAAGAGCATGGCGCCATGGATCACACCATCGTGGTTGCCGCGAGCGCCTCTGATTCCGCGGCGCTGCAGTATATTGCGCCATACTCCGGATGCTCCATGGGTGAATACTTCCGTGACCTTGGTCAGGACGCGTTGATTATTTATGACGACTTGACCAAGCAGGTCTGGGCTTATCGTCAGGTATCCCTGTTGTTGCGCCGCCCACCCGGCCGCGAAGCTTATCCGGGTGATGTATTTTATTTGCACTCGCGCTTGCTGGAGCGAGCGGCGCGTATCAATGCCGAGTACGTTGAAAAAATTACCAATGGTAAAGTGAAAGGCAAAACCGGTTCATTGACCGCACTGCCGATTATCGAAACCCAGGCCGGTGACGTTTCCGCATTCGTGCCGACCAACGTAATTTCCATTACCGACGGTCAGATCTTCCTGGAAACAGACCTCTTTAACGCCGGTATCCGTCCTGCAATCAACGCGGGCCTGTCTGTATCGCGGGTGGGCGGCGCGGCGCAAACCAAGATTATCAAGAAACTGGGCGGCGGTGTGCGCCTTGACCTGGCACAGTACCGTGAATTGGCGGCGTTTGCGCAGTTTGCTTCGGACCTGGACGAGGCGACCCGTAACCAGATCGATCGCGGTCAGCGCGTTACCGAGCTCATGAAACAGAAACAATATTCACCATTAACCATTGGTGAAATGGCATTCTCCTTGTTCGCCGCCAACGAAGGTTATCTGGACGACGTGAAGGTGGATAAGGTCGTTGATTTTGAGGCTGCCTTGCATGCTTATATCAAAGCCCACAACGCTGACTTGCTGCAAAAAATCAACAGCACCGGCGATTACAATGACGAAATCGCGGCTGGTATCCGGCAAGCGATCGAGAAGTTCAAATCAAGCAGCACCTGGTAACGCTCGTATAAACAAGTAAGGATTAGACCATGGCAGTAGGCAAAGAAATACGCACGAAGATCAAGAGCGTTAAAAACACGCAAAAGATTACCCGTGCCATGGAGATGGTCGCGGCGAGCAAGATGCGCAGAGCCCAGGACCGCATGGCGGCGTCGCGCCCTTATGCGGACAAAATGCGCAATGTGATTTCCCATCTGGCTCACGCGCATCCGGAATACCGCCACAGTTTCATGCTGGAACGTGAGGTTAAACGTATAGGGTACATTGTTGTTTCCACCGACCGGGGTTTGTGCGGCGGACTGAACAGCAATATGTTCCGCGCCCTGGTGCGCGAATTGCGGGAGTGGAAATCCAAAGGTGTTGATATTGACATGTGCACGATCGGCACCAAGTCAACCGCGTTTTTCCGCCGCCTGGGCAGCAGAATTGTGGCCAAGGCCAGTCACCTGGGTGACACGCCGCAAATCGAGGATTTGATTGGTACCGTCAAGGTGATGCTTGATGCTTTTGAAAACGGGACGATTGACCGCCTTTACGTGGTTTACAACAGGTTTGTGAACACCATGACCCAGGCGCCCACCTTTGACCAGCTGGTGCCGATCCAGAAAGGCGGTTATAAGGAACTGGAGCACCAGTGGGACTATATCTATGAACCCGAAGCCAAGGAAGTGTTAACGGATTTATTAACGCGCTATATCGAGTCGCTGGTTTACCAGGCGGCGGTGGAAAACGTGGCATGCGAACAGGCCGCCCGCATGGTTGCCATGAAAGCGGCATCGGACAATGCCGGCGGCATGATTGATGATCTGGAACTTGCCTATAACAAGGCGCGGCAAGCGGCGATTACGCAGGAGTTGTCGGAAATCGTGGGCGGCGCCGCGGCGGTTTAAGCAAAGAATTAAAACAGATTAGAGAATTAAATTTAAGAGAGGACCAACACATGAGTTCTGGAGAAATTGTACAAATCATCGGCGCGGTGGTGGACGTCGAATTTCCGCGCTCTGCGATGCCTAAGGTTTATGATGCCTTGAAGGTAAAGGATGCGGGATTGACCCTGGAGGTTCAACAACAATTGGGCGATGGTGTGGTGCGTACAATTGCCATGGGCAGCTCCGAAGGACTGCGGCGCGGTCTTGCGGTCAACAACACCGGCGCGCCGATTTCCGTTCCTGTCGGCACCAAAACCCTGGGCCGCATCATGGACGTATTAGGCGAACCCGTGGATGAAGCGGGTCCCATCGGTGAAGAAGAGCGCTGGTCCATTCATCGCAAGGCGCCCACTTATGAAGAATTGTTGCCGACAACGGAAATCCTGGAGACAGGCATCAAGGTTATCGACCTGATCTGCCCATTTGCCAAGGGCGGCAAGGTAGGCTTGTTCGGTGGCGCGGGTGTGGGCAAGACCGTTAACATGATGGAGCTGATCCGTAACATCGCCATTGAGCACAGTGGTTATTCGGTATTTGCCGGCGTGGGAGAACGTACTCGCGAAGGTAATGACTTCTACCACGAAATGAAGGAATCCAATGTATTGGATAAAGTATCGCTGGTTTATGGCCAGATGAATGAACCACCGGGCAACCGTCTGCGCGTGGCGTTGACCGGCTTAACCATGGCGGAATTCTTCCGTGATGAAGGCCGCGATGTATTGTTGTTTATCGATAATATTTACCGTTACACCCTGGCCGGCACCGAAGTATCCGCGTTGCTGGGACGGATGCCATCCGCGGTAGGCTATCAGCCGACACTGGCGGAAGAAATGGGTGTGCTGCAGGAGCGTATTACCTCCACCAAGACCGGTTCCATCACCTCGATCCAGGCGGTATACGTGCCGGCGGACGACTTGACGGACCCCTCACCAGCCACCACCTTCGCTCACCTGGATGCGACTGTGGTATTGGCCCGCTCCATTGCCGAGTTGGGTATTTATCCGGCGGTGGACCCGCTGGATTCAACCAGCCGCCAGCTGGACCCACTGGTTATCGGACAGGAACATTATGATGTGGCCCGCGCCGTACAGGGTACGTTACAACGTTACAAGGAATTGAAAGACATCATCGCAATTCTGGGTATGGATGAATTGTCCGAAGAAGATAAATTGATCGTATCCCGCGCGCGCAAGATTCAGCGCTTCCTGTCACAGCCTTTCTTCGTGGCGGAAGTCTTTACCGGATCACCCGGTAAATACGTACCCATGAAAGAAACGATCCGCGGTTTCAAAGGCATCGTCGCCGGCGAATACGACCACATCCCGGAACAGGCGTTCTACATGGTTGGCACTATCGAAGAAGCAGTGGAAAAAGCGAAGTCTGTCTAACGGGGCTGAGGTTTAAATTATGGCTGCAACAATGAACGTCGATATCGTAAGCGCCGAAGCGGAGATCTGGTCCGGCACCGCCAAAATGTTGTTTGCCCCCGCCGTCATGGGCGAGGTGGGCGTGCTGCCAAAACACGCGCCATTGTTGACCAAAATCAAACCTGGTGAAGTGCGCGTCATTACCGAAAACGATGAAGAAGAATTTTTCTATGTCTCAGGCGGCATGCTGGAGATTCTTCCCACCGGCGTGACCGTCCTTGCCGATACCGCGCAACGCGCGCACGACCTTGACGAAGCAGCGGCCCTGGAAGCCAAAGACCAGGCCGAAAAGATATTGCACGACCGCAAGGACGATATTGATTACGCCACGGCGGAAGCCCAGCTGGCCCAGGCGATCGCTCAAATTGAAGCAATCCGCAAAATCAAGAAAAAACTCGGCAAAGCGTAAGCATTTGCTCTAACAGCAAATCCCAAAAAGGGGCGGTATAAACCGCCCCTTTTTTGTGGCCGATATACTGTTATGCGCTTTAATGACTAAAGTAATTAAAGTGTAAGGATGGCCGATTAAATTACATCGATTTAATATTTAGCTTTCAGGTAAAATAGCCGCGTTTAAGAAGATATCATTGCATTAAACGACATTTATTATCTGATAAGTTAAGCGCCTGACATGAGAGTGCCTGACCAGAAAATCGGCATAGTATTCGCAAGCAGTCAGGATCAAGAGCGTCAGTCCGGAATGACGCTTAACTTAATGACGCTCTGATTGATGATAAATTCCCCCTCCCTTTCAGGGAGGGGGTCAGGGGGGGTAAAAGTTTCAAGCGCTTACACCCTCACCCTGGCCCTCTGTCAAGGGAGAGGGAAATAATCAGAGATTCCTTAAGCAAAAAACAAGTTAAATCCCGGT
>JAKEGK010000025.1 GCA_022627515.1 Gammaproteobacteria bacterium | reverse complement strand
TGATTGCGCCCATTGCGATGGAAGAAGGCCTGCGTTTTGCGATTCGCGAAGGGGGCCGTACCGTGGGCGCCGGCGTCGTCGCGAAAATTATTGAATAAGTAGTACCATCTGTGGCCGGGTGGTGATATGATTCGCCACCCAAAAATTGTTTAATAACTTTCAGGCATTTGTAAAAGGTTTATAGAATGGCAACTGGGCAAAGAATTCGAATTCGTTTGAAGGCGTTTGATCATCGCCTCATCGATCAGTCCGCTCGTGAGATAGTGGAAACTGCCAAGCGCACAGGCGCGCAGGTACAAGGCCCAATCCCATTACCAACGAAAAAAGAACGTTGGACAATATTGATATCTCCGCACGTTAATAAAGACGCGCGGGACCAATATGAGATGCGCACGCATAAGCGTTTAATGGATATCGTCGACCCAACTGATAAAACCGTCGACGCCTTGATGAAGTTAGATCTAGCCGCCGGCGTTGACGTCCAAATCAAGCTAAGCTAGCACGCGCATTTAAAATTATTTCTGAGTTTGATAGCGCCTGGTTTCGCTATCGCAGGTTTTATTTTTTGTTGTGTTACCGGTGTGAGTTGATAGCCGGCAATTAACTTACATACAGCATCGGTCAATCGAAATCGATGCAGTGTAGAGGATAATAAAGATGACAATTGGTGTAGTTGGACGCAAAGCGGGCATGACTCGCATGTTCACTGATGACGGTACGACAGTACCCGTCACGGTGGTCGTGGTTGAGCCCAATCGCGTTACTCAAATCAAAACCATTGAATCGGATGGCTATCGCGCCGTACAGGTAACCACAGGTAGCCGTCGTCCTTCACGTGTCAATAAACCCAGCGCTGGTCATTTCGCCAAGGCGAATACCGATGCGGGCCGAGGCTTATGGGAATTCCGTTTAAGCGAAGGTGAAGGGCAAGGTCTCGAGCAAGGCTCAAGTATCGGTGTTGATATTTTCACTCAGGGTCAGCGCGTCGATGTAACCGGCACCAGTATTGGTAAAGGCTTTGCCGGCGTAATTAAGCGGCATCATTTCGCCGCGCAAGACGCGACGCACGGTAATTCACTGTCGCACCGCGCGCCGGGTTCTATCGGTCAAAGGCAAACTCCGGGCCGCGTCATTAAAGGCAAGCGGATGGCTGGTCATATGGGTAATGTGAAACGCACTAGTCAGAATCTCGAAGTTGTTCGCGTCGATGCGGAACGCAATTTACTGTTAATCAAAGGTGCGGTACCCGGTGCACAAGACGGCAATGTGATTGTTCGCGCGTCTGTCAAAGCGCGTTCCGCTAACAAGGCTGGTTGAGGGGCTTGACGATGGATTTACAGTTGACAACAGAAACAGGCAAAGCCTCCAAGAAAACCATTGAAGTTTCAGATGTGAATTTTGCCAATGAATTTAATGAAGCGTTGGTTCACCAGGTGGTGACCGCTTATCTTGCGGGCGCTCGTAGCGGTACCAGGGCGACGAAAAATCGTTCTGATGTGCGTGGTGGCGGCGCAAAACCCTGGCGTCAAAAAGGTACCGGCCGTGCGCGCGCGGGTTCAAGCCGCAGTCCCTTATGGCGCTCCGGTGGTATGACCTTTGGTATCCGCCCTCAAGATCACTCGCAAAAAGTGAATAAGAAAATGTACCGCATTGCAATGCGGAACATTTTGTCGGAGTTGGTTCGCCAGGATCGCCTGATGGTGATTGATGAATTGAAGCTTGCAGCGCCGAAGACAAAACAACTGGCTGAAAAACTCAAAGCGCTTGGATTACGAAATACTCTCATTGTCGTGCACGATTTGAACAGTAACTTGTATCTGGCATCACGGAACTTGCGTGATGTCGATGTATGTGAAGCAAAGCGTCTGAACCCCGTTGTGTTGGTAAACAGTGACAAAGTGCTGATGACAGTTGATGCCGTTAAACAGGTTGAGGGAATGCTCGCATGATTACTTCTAAAATCGCGAATGTCTTGTTGGGTCATCATGTGACAGAGAAATCCGCACTGCTGCGTGCCGATAGCAACCAGTATGTATTCATGGTCGCGAAAGATGCCAACAAGCATCAAATAAAAGATGCAGTGGAAAAATTGCTGGATGTCAAAGTTGATTCAGTTACCGTGCTGAACAATAAAGGTAAGGTAAAGCGCTTTGGCTATCGCTTAGGCCGTCGCAATGACTGGAAGAAAGCTTATGTGCGTATCGCCGAAGGGCAAACTATTCAATTGCTGGAAAGCGAATAACATCGCTTCCAAAGAATGAATCAAGTTACGTAGTTAAGGAATCCATTAAATGGCAATACAAAAAGCAAAACCAACTTCAGCGGGTCGTCGCTTTGTTGTCAAAGTGTACGAACCGGATTTGCACAAAGGCGCGCCGTATGCGCCGCTGGTGGAAAAGCAAAACCGTGGTAGTGGCCGCAACAACCAGGGCCGTGTTACAACCCGCCACCAGGGCGGGGGCCATAAGCAGCATTACCGCATAATCGATTTTAAACGCGACAAGGCCGGGATCCAGGGGCGTGTCGAACGCCTGGAATATGATCCAAACCGCAGTGCGCATATTGCGCTGGTGGTATACGCCGATGGTGAGCGCCGCTATATCATTGCGCCGAAAGGTATAACAGCTGGCAGCGAAGTTATATCCGGATCCGAGGCGCAAATTAAACCGGGCAATTGTTTGTCCATTCGGCTTATTCCGATTGGCACCATGATTCATTGTATCGAATTGAAACCCGGTAAAGGCGCTCAACTGGCGCGCAGCGCAGGAACTTCGGCGCAGCTGGTTGCTCGTGAAGGCGAGTACGCAACGATTCGTTTGCGCTCCGGCGAAATGCGCAGGGTTCATTCCGAATGTAAGGCAACCATTGGTGAAGTCAGTAATAGCGAGAACAATTTGCGTTCTTTTGGTAAAGCCGGCGCTAAACGTTGGCGCGGTATTCGGCCAACAGTGCGTGGTGTAGCGATGAATCCCGTGGATCATCCGCACGGAGGCGGTGAAGGTAAGACCTCCGGCGGGCGTCATCCGTGCACTCCGTGGGGCGTGCCGACCAAGGGTTACAAAACCCGGAAAAACAAGCGGACTGACGGCATGATCGTACGCCGTCGTAACAAGAAATAGTTCTTTATAAAGAAACCGAAGAGGACATATTACAGTGGCACGTTCAGTCAGCAAAGGTCCATTTGTCGATGAACACCTGATGCAAAAGGTGATTGTCGCGGCGGAAGAGAAAAACAGGAAACCCATTAAAACCTGGTCCCGCAGATCGGTGATCATTCCTGACATGATCGGCCTGACCATAGCGGTGCACAACGGCAAACAGCATGTCCCTATTTTTGTCACTGAGGACATGGTTGGATATAAACTGGGCGAATTTGCGCCAACACGGACTTTCAGAGGTCACGCAGGTGACCGTAAAGTCAAGCCGTAAGGTCAAACAAATCAAATAAGTAACAAATAAAGGTCAGCGTATGGAAGTTAGTGCAAAGCTAAAAAATGCGGATTTCCCGGCTCAAAAAGGCCGATTGGTGGCGGATCAGATTCGTGGCAAAAATGTTGAAAACGCATTACAGCTACTGACATTTAGCACTAAAAAAGCCGCGCGCGTCGTTAAAAAGGTTTTGGAGTCGGCAATCGCCAATGCGGAGCACAACGAGGGCGCAGATATCGATGAACTGAAGATTTCAAAAATCTGTGTCGACGAAGGGCGTTACTCAGCGCGCTATCATGCGCGGGCAAAAGGACGTGGGAATCGTATATTAAAACGGACCTGCCATATCACTGTGACAGTTAGTGACAGTTGACTGGCGGGCGGATTGATAACAGGTAAACAACTGATAGCAAAGCAAGCGGATATAGAGAGGCGTTAATGGGTCAAAAAGTAAATCCAATCGGAATCCGGTTAGGTATCGTCAAAGACTGGACGTCTACGTGGTATGCGGACTCCAAGGACTTTGCAGACAACTTGAATATGGATTTAAAGGTGCGTGATCACATTCGCAAAGCGCTTGCCAATGCGTCGGTTAGCCGGGTGCAAATTGAACGTCCTGCAAATAACGCGCGAATCACCATTCATACCGCCCGTCCAGGTATCGTCATCGGTAAAAAAGGCGAGGACGTTGAAAAGTTAAGAACTGAATTAAGCAACATGATGGGCGTTTCGGTGAACATCAATATTGAAGAAATCCGTAAACCCGAATTGGATGCCCGCCTGGTCGCCGAAAATATCGCGCAGCAGTTGGAACGGCGCATCATGTTCCGCCGGGCCATGAAGCGCGCGGTTACCAATGCCATGCGTCTCGGCGCTCTGGGTGTTAAGGTGCGGGTGTCTGGCCGGTTGAATGGCGCGGAGATCGCGCGGACTGAGTGGTATCACGAAGGCCGGGTGCCATTGCACACATTACGCGCTGATATTGATTATGGCGTAGTGGAAGCCAATACTACTTATGGCGTCATCGGTGTAAAAGTATGGCTTTTTAAAGGTGAGGTTTTTGAAAAAGGCCTGACATCGGAAACGCAGGCAGAAAAGGTCGCTACGACGAGTTTGGAGTCTTAAGTTATGTTACAGCCAAAGCGCACCAATTTTAGAAAACAACGAAAAGGCAAAAACCGGGGGCTCGCGTTGCGCGGCAACGCGGTCAGTTTTGGCGAATATGGTCTCAAAGCTACCGGCCGTGGCCGGATTACCGCCCGTCAAATTGAGGCCAGCCGCCGGGCGCTGACCCGGCACGTCAAGCGTGGTGGAAAAATCTGGATTCGGATTTTTCCAGACAAACCGATTACCAAAAAACCACTGGAAGTGCGTATGGGTAAAGGTAAGGGCGGCGTGGAATATTGGGTGGCGCAAATTCAACCGGGCCGTATGTTATTTGAAATGGAAGGCGTGCCTGAAGAACTGGCGCGGGAGGCGTTTCGTCTTGCCGCTGCCAAATTGCCAATAAGTACAACATTCGTGACACGTACGGTGATGTGATGAAAGCAGAAGAGTTGCGTAAGAAAAACTCCAACGAACTGCAGGGTGAGTTGCAGGAATTGTTAAAAGAACAATTCAAGCTTCGTATGCAGAAAGGTTCTGGGCAAATGAGCAATCCGGCACGCATCAAAGCTGTAAGGCGGGATATTGCGCGGATTAAAACGATTATGAATGAAATGGGTAATAAAGCATGAGTGAAAGTGCTGAAACAAACCAAAAGAAAATCCGTACCCGGGTCGGGCGCGTGATTAGCAACAAGATGAACAAGAGTATTACCGTTTTGATTGAGCGCCGCGTGAAACATCCATTGTATGGAAAGTACGTTACTCGTTCCACGAAGCTGCATGCCCATGATGAAAACAATGAATGCGATATCGGTGACACAGTGACAATTGCCGAGTGCCGTCCTATATCGAAAACTAAAGCCTGGCGGCTGGTTAATGTCGTCGAAAAAGCCAAGGTAATTTAGTGAGAGTAAAAAGCAGGATTGCGGAGAAACTTCAATGATTCAAATGCAAACGGTTTTGGATGTCGCCGACAATAGCGGTGCGCGCCGGCTTCAATGTATAAAGGTGTTGGGAGGTTCCAAACGCCGTTATGCGGGTATTGGCGACGTCATAAAAGTCAGTGTTAAAGAAGCGATTCCGCGCGGGAAAGTTAAAAAAGGTGAAGTATATAACGCGGTGGTGGTGCGAACCCGGAAGGGTATAAGACGTCCTGATGGTTCGTTGATCCGGTTTGATGGTAATGCCGCCGTATTGTTGAATAATCAGCTTCAACCGATCGGAACCCGTATCTTTGGTCCGGTGACCCGTGAATTGCGTACAGAACGATTCATGAAAATTATCTCGCTGGCGCCGGAAGTTTTATAAGGTTTTGTATTTCAAGTAATCGGGATTGTATTGCAGAGAGTAGAGAATTCAGTCATGCGCAAGATTAAAAAAGGTGATGATGTCATCATACTGACCGGCAAGGACAAAGGTATGCGGGGTTCTGTGTTGCGTGTTGTCAGCGAAGATCGAGTCATCGTTGAAAACTGCAATATGGCAAAGCGGCATGTAAAACCAAATCCTAATACCGGGGAGGCGGGCGGCATTGTAGAAAGGGAAATGCCGATTCATGTTTCCAACGTTGCCATATTTAACAGCGCCACGGGCAAGGGAGACCGCGTCGGTATTAAAATCCTTGAGGATGGCCGTAAAGTCCGTGTTTTTAAGTCAAATAACGAAGTAATAGATCTGTAATAAGCAGGAATATCCAATGTCCAGATTAGGCGAATATTATAAAAGTAACGTTGTTGGAGAACTGATGAAACAGTTCAACTACAAAAGCGTTATGGAAGTGCCAAAAATCACCAAGATTACTTTAAACATGGGTGTAGGCGAGGCTGTGGCGGATAAAAAAGTCATTCAGCACGCGATGGAAGATATGGCAAAAATTTCCGGGCAGAAGCCCGTTGTGACTAATGCGCGCAAATCAATTGCGGGGTTCAAGATTCGTGATGGCTGGCCTATTGGATGTAAAGTCACCTTGCGCCGCGAGCGTATGTATGATTTTCTGGATCGCCTGGTGACGATTGCCATACCGCGGATTCGCGATTTTCGCGGATTAAATTCAAAGTCATTTGACGGCCGTGGTAATTATACGATGGGTATCCACGAGCAGATCATTTTTCCGGAAATTGACTACGACAAGATTGATGCTATTCGCGGTATGGATATTACTTTTACAACCACCGCGAAGACCGATGAGGAAGCCAAAGCGCTGTTGCTGGCTTTTAACTTTCCACTGAAAAAATAACCGGGATTTATCTACAGACGAGATTGGTATGGCAAAACTTTCTATCATAGTACGGGAAAAGAAACGCGAACTTACAGTTGCCAAGTACGCAGCCAAGCGTGCGGAACTTAAACGCAAGCTGAGAGACCCGAATGTTAGCGATGAGGAAAAAGAAGCGCTGCGGAAAAAATTTAATATGTTGCCGCGTAACGCAAGTCCTTGCCGGTTACGCAATCGTTGCCGATTAACCGGCCGCCCTCATGGTTATTACCGCAAATTTGGGCTTGGCCGTAACAAGCTGCGTGAAGCGGCGATGCGTGGTGATATTCCCGGTCTGGTAAAAGCGAGTTGGTAAGCCAATTGGTAATGTTTGAAGAGATTAAGTTGGAGCGTATCGTATGAGTATGAATGACCCGATTGCAGATATGTTAACCCGCATTCGTAACGCGCTGTCTGCAGAAAAAGTAACAGTCGATATGCCATCGTCAAAACAAAAAGTAGCTATCGCCGAATTGTTAAAACAGGAAGGTTATATAAATGGTTTTGCCGTCAATGATATGGATGGCAAGCCGATGTTGACCATTGATCTTAAATACTATGCCGGCAAACCAGTTATCGAAACGATAAAAAGGGTAAGTAAGCCTGGGCTGCGTGTATATAAGCGTAAGGGTGATTTGCCCCAGGTTATGGGTGGACTGGGAATTGCCATTGTTTCTACATCCAACGGCTTGATGACTGAAAAAGCTGCCAGAAAAGCTGGACAGGGCGGCGAAGTCATCTGCTATGTGGCGTGATATTTTTTAAGTATGCAACGATACAAGATTAACGCAAAGAAGTTCCAAAAAAGGTCAGAAGGTTAAGGTGCCATGTCACGAGTAGCGAAAAATCCGATCACAGTTCCGGCCGGTGTTGAAGTTAACATCGCCAGTGGAACGATTAGTGTCAAAGGTGCCAAAGGCGTTTTGACGCACAACATTGCAGAAGCTGTCGAAATATCAAAACAGGACAGTATATTGATGTTTTCCATGCGGGAAGGCTATGTCAATGCCAGCGCGTTGGCCGGTACAACCCGTGCCGTGGTGAACAATATGGTGAAAGGCGTTAGCCGCGGATTTGAAAAGAAACTCCAATTGGTTGGTGTTGGATATCGTGCGCAAGCTCAAGGAAAAGTTCTCAATCTGACACTCGGCTTTTCCCACCCGGTGAATTTTACAGTCCCGGAAGGCATAACAATTGAAACACCCAGTCAAACAGAGATTGTTGTCAAAGGTGTTAATAAACAGCAGGTGGGTCAAATCGCTGCAAACATACGTTCGATTCGCCCGCCGGAACCTTATAAAGGTAAGGGCGTTCGTTATACTGATGAGCACATTGTTCGTAAAGAAGCGAAGAAGAAATAATTCCGGAAATTAAAGATACAAAGATCACAGAGCAGGTTTATTGTAATGGACAAAAAACAGCAACGTTTACGCAGGGCCCGCCGCACAAGGGCGCAAATCAAACGCTTGGGCACATATCGGCTTAGTGTCTACAAAACGCCGCGCCACACCTATGCGCAGGTGATTGAGCCCAATGGTTCAAAAGTTGTGGCCCAGGCTTCCACCGTTGAGGCGGAAATTAAAAAAGGCTTGAAATATACCGGCAATATCGAGGCGGCTGCTGCTGTAGGCAAAGTTATTGCGGAACGGGCAAGGGCATCAGGCGTCGAAAGTGTAGCATTTGACCGGTCAGGATTTAAATTCCACGGCCGCGTTAAAGCGTTAGCGGATGCCGCACGTGAATCAGGCTTACAACTATAAGGTTTGAACTATGACTAAATTTGACGCAGCAACTAATAGTGACGGGTACATTGAAAAACTGGTAACGATTAATCGTGTTGCCAAAGTGGTCAAGGGCGGGCGCATATTTGGTTTTGCCGCCTTAACCGTTGTTGGTGACGGGAATGGCCGGGTGGGTTTTGGCCGCGGTAAAGCGCGGGAAGTACCGGTTGCTGTGCAAAAAGCCATGGACGACGCGCGCAAAAATATGAAATCAGTTTCCATTAAGGGAGGCACTCTGCAATATCCGTTGACCGGTGTCCATGGCGCGGCAAAAGTTGTGATGTTGCCTGCATCAGAGGGTACTGGACTTATTGCGGGTGGAGCAATGCGTGCAGTGTTCGAAGCAGTAGGATTGCGGGATGTCCTGGCAAAATGCATTGGAAGCAGTAATCCCATTAACGTTGTACGCGCCACGTTCAAAGGTTTGACCGAGATGACGACGCCAGAAGCGGTCGCGGCCAAACGCGGTAAAAGTGTCGAAGAAATTATTGGTTAAATTATTGTTAAAAAGAATATTGCGAGTTCGTTATGGCTGAAGCAGGAAAAGTAAAGATAACACTGGTACGCAGCTTGAATGGCCGTGTTCCAAGCCACAAGGCGTGCGCCGCTGGTTTGGGATTACGCCGTATGCATCAGACTGTTACTGTTGATAATACTCCCGCCAATCGCGGCATGATTAACAAGGTTTCGTACCTGCTTAAGGTGGAGGAAGCATAAGATGCGCTTGAATACGCTAGCGCCTGCTGCAGGTGCGAAAAAACCCGGTAAACGCGTTGGACGCGGCATTGGTTCCGGATTGGGTAAAACCTGTGGCCGTGGACACAAAGGTCAAACATCCCGTGCGGGTGGTTTTCATAAAGTGGGTTTTGAAGGCGGTCAAATGCCTATTCAACGCCGTTTGCCAAAAGTGGGATTTATTTCTCGCGCGGCAAAATATCAGGCGGAGATCCGTTTGAACGAGCTGGAAAAAGTCGAAGGCGGCGTTGTCGACCTGAAAGGATTGATCAATGCCAATGTAATCAGTGGCGATATTAAGTCGGCCAAAGTCATCCTCTCGGGCAAGATCACCAAAGCGGTGACTGTAAAAGGTCTGAGGACCACCAAAGGCGCCCGCGCCGCGATTGAGGCTGCTGGTGGTAAAGTCGAAGACTAAACAAACGGTGTATTAATGTCAGCGACACGTGAATCAGTCATGGCTGCTATGGGTTCGGGCAAGTTAACCGAACTTAAACAACGGCTGCTGTTTGTTTTTCTGGCAATGATTGTGTTTCGCATTGGATCGTTTATTCCAGTGCCGGGAATTGATCCTGAAGCGCTGCGTATTCTGTTTGACCAGCAGCGAGGCACTATTCTGGACATGTTTAACATGTTTTCGGGTGGCGCGTTAAGCCGGTTAACAATATTTGCGTTGGGTGTTATGCCCTATATTTCGGCATCCATCATTATGCAGTTACTTACAGCCGTTATGCCCAAGCTTGAACAATTGCGCAAGGAAGGCGAATCAGGACGGCGGAAAATTACCCAGTACACTCGCTATGGAACGCTGGTACTGGCAACTTTTCAGGCGATTGGAGTATCCATCGCATTACAGTCACAAAGCGTTGGCGGATTGCAGGTTGTTCCGAATCCTGGCCCTGCGTTCGTGCTTATTTCAGTAGTCAGTCTCGTAACTGGTACCTTGTTTTTGATGTGGCTTGGCGAACAGGTAACCGAGCGCGGCATCGGGAATGGCATATCGCTAATCATTTTTGCCGGTATAGTGGCAGGTTTACCATCGGCGATCGGTGGCACACTGGAATTGGCGCGTATCGGTGAAATGAGTGCATTCCTGGTAATTGGCATCATTATATTAGCCGTGGTGGTAACAGGCTGCGTGGTGTTTATGGAACGTGGACAACGCCGCATTACGGTAAATTACGCGCGCCGCCAGCAGGGGCGCAAGGTCTACGCCGCGCAAAAGACGCATTTACCTTTGAAGGTAAATATGGCAGGTGTTATTCCTCCTATTTTTGCGTCCAGTATTATTTTATTTCCAGCAACCTTGGGCAGCTGGCTTGGTGCTACTGAAGGCATGGGGTGGTTAAAAGATATTGCATCAACACTTTCACCAGGACAACCCATCTATGTTGCGTGTTACGCCCTGGCGATAGTATTTTTCTGTTTCTTTTATACGGCGCTGATTTTCAATCCAAAAGACACCGCCGATAACCTGAAACGCTCCGGCGCATTCATACCGGGTATTCGTCCTGGCGAACAAACTGCCCAGTATATCGATACAGTTATGTCGCGGTTAACGCTGGTTGGCGCGTTTTATATTACAGCAGTTTGTTTATTGCCGGAATTTATGATCGTGTACTGGAATGTTCCGTTTTATTTTGGTGGCACGTCATTATTAATAATTGTGGTCGTTGTAATGGACTTCATAGCGCAGGTACAGGCTCACCTGATGTCGCACCAATATGAAGGACTGATGAAAAAAGCGAACCTCAAGGGCTACGGGCGTAGCGGTCTTGTAAGGTAGCTGATTTAACTAGTGTTTCGTTAAAATCGATGGAATTCTGAGGTAGTTGTCATGAAAGTACGCGCATCAGTGAAAAAGATCTGTAGAAAATGCAAAGTTGTGAAGCGCAAAGGCGTGGTTCGCGTCATTTGCGAAGATCCACGGCATAAGCAACGCCAGGGCTGATTTAGCCTGCATTGATTTGTTTTTGTTAAAGATTTAGAATGTCGCGTTCGCCGCGGCCAGTAAAGTAAAGTGGTTTTAGGAGATTAATTAATGGCACGTATTGCCGGTATCAACATACCTGTTCAAAAGCACACCGTAATTGGATTGAGATCAATCTATGGTATCGGTCCGTCGCGGGCGCGTGATATCTGTGAAGCGTCAGGTGTTGCGCCGCAAACCAAGGTGAAAGATTTAACAGAAGAGCAGTTGGACAAAATTCGCGCTGAAATTGCTAAATATTCTGTCGAAGGTGATTTGCGCCGGGAAGTTTCGATGAATATCAAACGACTCATGGATCTGGGTTGTAATCGTGGTATACGCCATCGCCGTGGATTGCCATTGCGGGGGCAGAGGACTAGAACCAATGCCAGAACACGCAAAGGCCCGCGCCGCGCGATTAAAAAGTAAATTTTGGATTATATAGAGTTTGTTTCATAACGAGTGTTTAAAAAGGTAATCACTACATGACCGCTCCACGTGCTAAAAAACGCGTAAAGAAGAATATTGTCGATGGCGTCGCGCATATTCACGCTTCATTTAACAACACCATTGTAACCATTACCGACCGCCAGGGTAACACTCTTGCCTGGGCAACTTCTGGTGGATCCGGCTTTCGCGGTTCACGGAAGAGTACACCGTTTGCAGCACAAGTAGCCGCTGAGAATGCCGCCAGTGCTGTAAAAGAAATGGGAGTGAAAAACATAGATGTTTGTGTCAAGGGGCCGGGTCCCGGCCGTGAATCAGCAATTCGGGCATTAAACGCGCAAGGCTTTAATGTTACGAGCATTACTGATGTAACACCGATTCCACATAACGGATGCCGTCCGCCGAAACGGCGCCGCGTGTAAAGACTATTACCGGATGTATTTTTATTGGTTGTACTTTATAGGTTGTAAAAGTAGACCAAGTTTGGAGATTGTTTAATGGCAAGATATGTAGGTCCAAAATGTCGTCAATGCCGCCGCGAGGGAAACAAGTTGTTTCTCAAGGGCGAGAAATGTTTCACTACCCGTTGTCCGTTTGAAAACCGAGCGTTTCCGCCGGGGCAACATGGTCAGCGGCGCGGACGTCTGTCTGACTATGCTGTACAGTTGCGGGAAAAGCAGAAGGTTCGCCGTATTTACGGTATTTTGGAAAAACAGTTTCGTTTGTACTACGAGAGCGCTGATCGCCGCAAAGGCGCAACAGGTGAATTCCTTTTACAAACACTGGAGTCTCGCCTGGATAATGTTGTATACCGCATGGGATTTGCGTCTTCGCGCAGCGAAGCCCGGCAATTGGTTCGCCACAATGCAATCTACTTGAACGGAAAACGGGTTAATATTCCTTCTTATCAAGTAAAACCGGCTGACGAGATTTCAGTTGATGAAAAAGCAAAAAACCAGTTGCGAATTCAAGGTGCTCTGGAAATGGCCAGCCAGCGTGGTTTTGTTGATTGGATTGATGTGGATGTAAAAAAGATGCGTGGTGTTTTCAAGGCGTTGCCGCAACGCAGTGATTTGCCATCTGATATTAACGAACAGCTTATCGTAGAGCTTTATTCGAAATAACACTGGTGTTAACCGCCGATGTTCTCGGTGTAATTGTGTTTGGCCACTCGTTGATTTGGTTGACAAACATGTGATTGAGCTTAATAGCAAATTAAGCACGCAAAGAATTCTAGCGCGAGAGAGGACTATTCATGCAAGGTTCATTATCTGACTTCCTAAAACCTAGTATTGTCAGCGTTCAGCAGGTTGGTGAGCGCCTTGCCAAGGTGACATTGGAACCACTGGAGCGTGGCTTCGGGCATACGCTGGGTAATGCCCTGCGCCGTATATTGCTGTCATCCTTGCAGGGTTGCGCAGTTACAGAGGTTCAGATTGATGGTGTGCTGCATGAATACAGCACCATTGATGGTGTGCAAGAGGATGTAATTGATATTCTGCTGAACCTGAAAGGTTTAGCGTTAAAAATGCATGCTCGTGATGCGGCAACCTTGACCCTGAACAAGAAAGGCGAAGGCCCGGTTACGGCGGCTGACATTAACCTGGATCATGATGTGGAGATTATCAATCCCGATCATATTATTTGCAATTTAACCAAGAATGGCGAAATTAATATGACTTTAAAGGTTGAAACCGGCCGCGGTTATCAACCAGCTAGTATCCGCAGAGGTACTGAAGAAGATCAGGCAATTGGCCGTTTGCATCTGGACGCATCATTCAGTCCAGTCACTCGCGTGGCTTATGTAGTTGACAGTGCGCGCGTTGAACAAAGAACCAATCTGGACAAGCTGATTTTTGAAGTGGAAAGTAATGGCACCATTGATCCGGAAGATGCGATTCGAAGCGCCGCTACAATCCTGCAGGATCAGTTATCCACTTTTGTTGATCTGGAAAGTGTAGAGCAGGCGGAAAAACGTGAAGAAGAGCCGGAAATTGATCCGATTCTGTTGCGTCCTGTGGATGATCTGGAATTAACGGTCCGTTCCGCCAATTGCCTTAAGGCGGAACAAATTTATTACATTGGTGATTTGATCCAGTGTACTGAAGTTGAATTATTGAAAACACCTAATTTGGGCAAAAAGTCATTAACTGAAATTAAAAGTGTTTTAGCCACCAAAGGGCTGTCATTGGGCATGCGTTTGGAAAACTGGCCGCCGGCCAGTTTGAAAGAGCAAAAAGAAGGTGTGGCCTAAAATTTCCGCAATTAAATAGAGAATCGATGTAGGTATATTATCATGCGTCACCAACTTTCCGGTCGTCAATTGAATCGAAACAGTAGCCATAGAAAGGCTATGTTCAAAAACATGGCGTCATCTCTGTTTCAGCATGAGTTGATCAGAACCACGTTGCCCAAAGCAAAAGAACTGCGTCGCGTCGCCGAGCCGCTGATTACAAAAGCTAAAGTGGATTCCGTAGCCAATCGTCGCTATGTTTATGCCCGGCTGCGTGATCGTGAGGTGGTAGGGAAATTATTTGCTGAACTCGGGCCTCGCTACAAGGCGCGCCCAGGTGGTTACCTGCGCATCCTGAAATGCGGATATCGCGCCGGAGATAAGGCGCCGATGGCCCTGGTTGAACTCGTGGATCGTCCCGTCGTGGCTGAAACTCCGGTAATCGAAGAACCTTCGGAGTAATAAATTCTATCCATGCATGATTTGCTCATGTAATAAGGATATGCAAAAAGCCGGCGGTGAATGCCGGCTTTTTTATTGCCAAATGGATATGGTTAACCTTTCTATCTTACGTACTATACTAAATCCGAAACGCCCGATAGTCCTCGTCGAGTTGTCAATTTACAACTTCACGTTCCCTGTGGTTCGAATGTTATAGTAGCATTAGAAATTTCTTATAGACTTATTATTTTGGTTTTGTTAGAAATTCAAGCGTTTATTTCCACCCCCGAATATCAATGGAGATGCTATGGAATTAACGATACACCAAGAAATCTTACTGTATGCTTTTATACTGGCTGTCGTTATGGGAGCGCTGGTCAACAAGACCAATTTCTGCACCATGGGCGCAGTTTCTGATTGGGTAAATATTGGAGACACTGGCCGTTTCCGTTCCTGGTTGTTTGCCGTTGCCATTGCCATGGCCGGTTTGATTCTCCTGGAATCTGGCGGCCTGGTGGATCTCGACAGCTTTGAAATGAAAGATCTTCGTCCACCTTACCGCATGTCTAACTTTGAATGGTTGCGCTATATTCTGGGTGGCGTGATGTTTGGCGTTGGTATGACATTGGCGAGCGGTTGTGGTAACAAAACCCTGATTCGTGTTGGCGGCGGTAATCTAAAATCGGTTGTAGTATTGGTGATTGCATCATTTTTTGCGTATTTAATGGCGAAAACTGATTTTTATGGCGTTGTGTTTCATAGCTGGATGAATCCGCTATCCATTGATCTCGCCTCGCTGGGCATCGGCGGACAGGATCTCGGCCGGGTAATTGCCGGGGCTACTGGCCGTGAAGACGCCATTAATATTCGTGCTATAACAGGCGGTATTCTTGTTGTTCTGCTGCTGATCTACGTATGGAAATCCGCTGACTTTCGCAAGAGTTTCGACAACGTACTAGGTGGGTTGACCGTGGGCCTGACGGTTGTTGCCGCATGGTACCTAACCGGTGGAGCCAAAGGTCAGGAATGGCTGGAAAACACATCTTTTATGGATACGCCACCGCGTGGTGTAGGCGCCCAGTCATTTACATTCACCAGTCCCATGGCGGATACATTTGACTATGCATTACATGTTACCAACATGAGTTTTGTCACGTTTGGTGTCATGGCATTGGCGGGTGTGATCGTTGGGTCGTTTTTATATGCGGTGATTTTCCGCAAATTCCGCATAGAATGGTTCCAGTCAGGCAGGGATTTTCTGGCGCATGCCATCGGTGGCGTATTGATGGGTATCGGTGGTGTGCTGGCGTTAGGCTGCACTATTGGTCAGGGAGTCACCGGTTTTTCCACCCTGGCTATCGGTTCCATGATGGCATTTGTTTCACTGGTGTTTGGCAGTGCGTTGACCATGAAGGTTCAGTACTACAAAATGGTTTATGAAAATGAAGCTTCCTTCATGGGTGCCTTGATTACCGCGCTGGTGGATCTCAAATTGCTGCCAAGCGGCATGCGCAAGCTCGAAGCGGTGTAAAAAAACCAACTTGTTCCCGCAGCCGGGACATAATTACCCGGGCCAATTCACTCATTTCTTATGCAGGGCGTCCCGAATCCGGGATGCCCTTAATTTTCAGCTGTTTAGCAAGATATTTGGATTTCAGGACTTGTCATTCTCTGTAAGTTCTGTATGATTGCAACTCTTTTTTGCGCGGGCCGTTAGCTCAGTCGGTAGAGCAGTGGACTTTTAATCCATTGGTCGAAGGTTCGAATCCTTCACGGCCCACCATCATCCAGCGAAACCGCGCTACCGGGAAGTTGCCGTAAGTCGCTTGCGAATTTCCACACAACGGCCCGCTGGTAATATCTGATAACTAACCATGCCTTCTGTTAGCTAATCTATGTCGTTATTGTCCACTGAAGTCGGCCGCCGCCGCACATTTGCCATTATTTCTCATCCGGACGCCGGTAAAACCACGCTCACCGAAAAGTTATTGCTGTTCGGCCGTGCGATCCAGTTGGCGGGTACGGTCAAAGGACGAAAAGCGGCGCGCCATGCCACATCCGACTGGATGGCTTTGGAGCAACAGCGTGGTATCTCGGTTACAACATCGGTGATGCAGTTTCCGTATCATGATCATGTTGTCAATCTGCTGGACACCCCGGGTCACGAAGATTTTTCCGAAGATACCTACCGGACTTTAACGGCAGCCGATTCGGCGCTGATGGTGATTGACAGCGCCAAGGGCGTGGAGGAACGCACCATCAAGCTGATGGAAGTGTGCCGTTTGCGGGATACGCCCATAATCAGCTTTATTAACAAGCTGGATCGTGAAGGCCGGGATCCGGTTGAATTGCTGGATGAGATTGAAGATATTCTAAAAATCCAGTGCGCTCCCGTTACCTGGCCCATCGGCATGGGTAAACAGTTTAAGGGGGTGTTCAATCTTTACGAAAACAATATCCATCTGTATAGCGCTACACACGGCGGCAAGATTCAGGCAGGTGAAATTATTGAAGGCCTGGACAACCCCCGGCTGGATGAACAATTTGGCTTCTTGATACGGGATTTTCGCGAAGAGGTCGAACTTGTGAAGGGCGCGAGCCACGCATTCGACTTGCAGGCTTACCGGGAAGGTAAATTAACACCCGTATTTTTTGGTTCTGCGATTAATAATTTTGGCGTTAAAGAATTATTGGATGCGTTAATTGATTATGCGCCGCCACCGCCTGCGCGCCGCACATTGAGCCGTGATGTCAATGCCACGGAAGAAAAATTTACCGGATTTGTGTTTAAAATCCAGGCCAACATGGATCCGGCGCACCGGGATCGTATCGCCTTTTTGAGAATCTGTTCCGGCCAATACAGCAAAGGCATGAAGGTAAAACACGTGCGCCTCGGCCGGGATGTCAAAATACCCAATGCTATTACGTTTATGGCCAGTGACCGTGGTCATGTGGATGAAGCGTTTTCCGGCGATATCATCGGCATTCACAATCACGGCACCATACAGATCGGGGATGCGTTTACCCAGGGTGAAGATTTGAAATTCATTGGCATTCCGTATTTTGCGCCGGAGCTGTTCCGGCGCGCTGTATTGCGCGATCCATTGCGTATGAAAGCACTGCAAAAAGGTTTGGTTGAATTATGTGAGGAAGGGGCCTCGCAATTGTTCCGGCCATTAAACAATAATGATCTGATAGTGGGTGCGGTGGGTATTTTGCAGTTTGATGTGGTTGCCTTCCGGCTCAAACACGAATACGGCGTTGACTGTCAGTTTGAAACCGTCAATGTGGCAACCGCGCGCTGGGTAACCTGCGGCGATAGCAGGAAGCTGGAAGAATTCAAAAAGAAAGTTCAGGATAATCTTGCGCTGGATGGTGGCGGCAACCTCGCTTATATCGCGCCGACACGGGTAAATCTTGAACTCACCATGGAGCGCTGGCCGGACATCCAGTTTCATGCCACGCATGAACATTAGCATGTCCTGCTTGGCTGCCATATTTTCAAATTGATTTGCCGGTACATCTTTTCCTCGCAATCCCGGGATTAACATGCACATTGACGTATTAATAGTTATGAACAACTATTAATGATGCAATGCGTTCGTAACGTTTTGGCAACAGAGTAAAGGATTACGTCCATCGGCAGAGGAGGGTATGTTATGTACCAGGTTAAGTTTTATAAAGGGGATTATTCCGCACGGCAGACGGCCGCCAATGAAGACGATTGCAAGTTATATGTGGAGCAACACTTTAACAGCAGCGCGTCACAAAGCGCCAATTACGCGGTGGTGGTCACGGGTTACAATGCGTCACAAACCAGCAAGAATTGGGGGCGCTGGTATGCCAGGGCGGTCGCCCAGGAATTCGACATTCCGGTTGGTGGTGATAACGGGCTTTTGGTGGGTGGTTATAACGGGCGTGGCGATTACAACCTGCGCTTTACCAAAATGCCGGCGATTCTGCTGGAACCGTTTTTCGTCAGCAATCCGCAAACCGCGGAGTTGATTAAAACCGAAGACGCACAATACCGCCTTGCCAGCATACTTACCGAAAGCATTCAACGATTCTTGCCGGATGGCGGGCTGATAGGTTTCAGTGTCGGTCACAAATATAAAACATCCAGTCCTAACGACAGAGGCGCTGCGGTATTTGGCGGTGGAGCGGAGGCGGATATTGCGGAAGCTGTTTTATTAAAAGCCCAGCAACAGCTGGAGAACATTGCGACCATTCCACAAGAACGGGAAATAAAAGTAATGCACGGCAACGAAATTTTATGGAAAGGCAATATCGACGCAGACTCCGATGTGCGCTGGGATGGCCAGCGTGGAATACTAGTCATTGGTTGAGCGTATCAGGCGTACCGCGCCGCTAATGGATTTTAATGCAGTATGGTTTTCACCATACGCAAAATGAACCAGCCAGGCCATGCCGGTATTGTTGCTGAAGATGGTTGCAGTCCAGTAGTCCCCCGCCATTGACGCCGGAAAGAGTGTCAGATTTATCGCGGGCTGCTGGCAGCGCAATTCAATAATGCTGCTTAATTCGTGAAGGGTGGGTAAGCGCCAATCAGAAAATGAGGCGAACCGCGATGCGCTGGCTGTCTGCAGGGCTTCTTCCCAGGTCACAGTCTTTGCGCTACCAGTGCATTGTCCGTCACGCCATATTTGTCCTATGTTGCATTGCATCCACGTAATGTGAAGGCGGATATCGTCTATCGTGCCGTTGTTATTCACATGGTAGTGTTCGGCCCGGGAAGTGCTGGCAATCGTGTCAACACAATCCTGCGCGGGGCTCTGAAGCGCGACAAGTAAAAGTAAAACAAAGATAACCTGAGTGAACTTGGAGCGGATAAATGGCCGGTACGGGTTCATTTCTACGGACCGCTTACCAGGCGGACATGACCAAGATTACTTTTAGAGTAAGCGTAATCATACCCAAAGGAAAATCCGATACCCCACGCGCTGTCCTTGTCATTGGCGGCCGGAATGGAAGACCAGTAAAACTGGCTTACTGTATTTGGAAAATAATTTTTATCAACTGTAGGTCCGGGGTATTTAACCTGATAATCCACTATAGAGCGCAGTTCTTCCCGCGCCGGCAAACGCCAGCGCGCGATGCCGCATAGTTGCATCTGGTTTATCGCGTCGATATACGACTGCGTGTTACATTGATGAAGTGCGCATCTTCCCTCGTTTTCATAACCGGGAAAACCACCATTGAATTGCGGATGCGGCACATACCAGGAATATGTCTGGGACGCGTCCTGTAACCCCTCGTCGCTGGTTTTGACTTCCCAGAGCAGTCCGGTTTTTTTGTCCAACACGCAGCGCCAGGACTTATTGGCAGTGGAAAAATCGATAGGAGTACCCGCTGCATCAACCTTGATAAACCGTTGCAGTTCCGGCTGGTTTGACGTGAGCGAAGCCGCCGATATTGCCGTATCAGCCGCAATAAGATAGTGCGGAACAAGGTTTAAGCCAATTAAATTCAAAAAGGTGAAAAAATTTCTATTTAGGTGTGTCATAGACTGTGTAAACTGACCAACGAACGGGATGTTCAGTATATCGAATGGTCGTATTAAGCGAACATGGTGGTTATAATTAGACCAATTCGCTATTGTTGTATGGCTAACTTACTGTTAAATGGCGTAATTTCTGCATTGACACATACCATCACCCGCGATCTGGCACTGTGTAACGTTATGATAATTTAGGAAAACTTGCCAGTTGCAGGTAAAATACCGACCCTCATACGGACACCCTCCACGGCGAGACCCGGAGCAGTAAAATTTTTCGCGACAACAGTGTCAAATATCAGTCCGGTAATCAGGGACAGGATGAGTTGTTAAATTAATGAACGATTTGTTACAGGAATTCAAGCAACGTTTTTGGGTTGGAAATCTGGATACCCGTTTACCGCTATTTACGGTGTTTTTATCTATATTGTTGTTAACTCACAGTTTGGCCAGGCTCACATGGAACGTGCTTCCGCAACCCGAATTGGGGAACAGTGCAGCAGCGGTGCAGCAGGAACTGCCGCGCAAACAGCGTGCCGTCCGCGAGCAAGCACTGGCGAAAAAAATCAATGACTATAACTTGTTCGGCAAGTATGAACCGAATAAGCCGGTTTCCACGCCAGCACAACCTGTCGTGGTGCCCGAAACGCGTTTGAATTTAAAATTGCGCGGAGTGTTTGCATCGGAAGACAAAACCGCAGCCAGGGCGATCATCGCTGATTCCAGGGGCGACGAGGATTCTTACAGTATTGGCTCTCCGTTGCCCGGGGGCGCTATATTGAACGAAATTTTTCCTGACCGGGTTATACTCGAACACAATGGTCAACTGGAAACACTGAGATTGCCTTCAGACGAAGTGGACGAATCAGGTCCGGGACCAACCAGCACCGCCCGCGAGAGCAGCGTGGACACCACACAGGGCAGTCCGGCGGTTCCCGGCCTCGGCGCTGGCAGCCCTAATCTTGAAGCGGCGTCCACCAATACACCGGACAACGCGGCTTTACTCGGGCAATACCGGGCTGCGTTAATGAACGATCCTAATAGTGTAATGGGTCTCGTAAATGTACAACCATACCAGAAGGACGGCCAGTTAGTGGGTTATCGAGTCCGGCCAGGAAAAGATCGTGCGTTACTACAGCGGTTTGGACTCCGGTCAGGGGATATCGTCACTGCGGTTAATGGAGTGCCAATGAATAATCCGGTCAAGGCGCTGGAAGTATTGCGGGATTTATCTTCTGCATCCCAGTTAACGGTTGATATTGAGCGCAATGGCGCTCCACAGTCATTCACTTTTCAGATCCAGTGATGGAAATCAAAATAAAACAGCTTCAATATTTTTAAGCAGACCATAAATATGTACAGAAACGGAAAACAAAAATATAGAAAGAATGGCGCCTCGTTTGAGATTCAAGCCTGGTTACGGCAACTGTTGCTGGTTCCTGTTTTTTTGCTGGCAGCTAACAGTTTTGCGCTGGCCGACAATGTTCGGCTCAATTTTAAGGGCGCGGATATCCAGGCGGTAATTAGCAGTGTTGCCGAAATTACCGGCAAGAATTTTATTGTGGATCCAAGGGTGAAAGGCAAGGTAACGATCATCTCCTCACGCGCCATGAACGCCAAGGAAATTTACCAGGTGTTCCTGACAGTGTTGGACGTGCATGGGTATGCCGCAATTCCGTCGGGTAAAGTCATTAAAATCCTGCCGGATGCCGATGCCAAACATAGCGGCGTTCCCGCGGTCGATCCGGAAGAAAAAACAATCGGCGATGAATCGGTTACTCAAGTTCTTGAGGTGCAGCACGTGGCGGCCGCGCAATTAGTGCCTATATTAAGGCCACTGGTTCCGCCGCAAGGTCATTTGGCGGCTTATCCTCAAAGCAATGTGTTGATCATTTCCGACCGCGCCAGAAATATTGAACGCTTGCTCAAGATTATCCGGCGTATAGATCAACCTGCCAGCGGGGAGATTGAGATTATCCGTCTGGAGTACGCGGCGGCCAGCGACTTGGTGCGGGTGTTAACCACCTTGCAGCAACAGGAGCAAAAGGGCCAGGCGCCCACGGATAATCCTACGCTCGTGGCTGACGAAAGGACTAATAGTATCCTCATTGGCGGGGATCGCTCCGCGCGTTTGCAGCTGCGCGCCATCATATCTCATCTTGATACTCCCGCCG
Source organism: Gammaproteobacteria bacterium (assembly GCA_022627515.1). Lineage (GTDB taxonomy): Bacteria > Pseudomonadota > Gammaproteobacteria > SZUA-152 > SZUA-152 > JAKEGK01. The sequence goes on along the minus strand of JAKEGK010000025.1, from coordinate 5,067 downwards.
AGGTTGAAGGAGACACCCATGTGGTATATCTCAAGTATGCCAATGCGAAAGACCTGGTGCCAGTGCTAACCGGCGTGGGAGAAAGCACAAAAAATATTACTGTCGCCGCTGAACCGGGCAAGGCGGGTGCACCGGCGCCGGCTCCGGTTCCCGCGGTGCGCCGCTCTGCCACTGGCAATCAACCGCTGTTTGATATCCAGGCTGACGAAAATGCCAATGCGTTGGTAATCACCGCGCCGCCCAGTATTTTCCGGTCACTGGAAGCGGTGATCAGGCAGCTGGATATCCGCCGTGCGCAGGTTCTGGTAGAGGCGGTAATTGCCGAAATATCGTCGCAGCGTACATCCGAACTGGGTATTCAATGGATTTTTGATGGCTCCGAAGGCAACAAGCCCGTGGGAGTGATAAATTTTGGCAACAACCCGATTTCGTCGCTCGCGGCGGCGATTCTCAACGATGTCACCACGATCAGCGATCCCTTTGGCCCTGGCATGACCGTGGGCGCGGGACGGTTCAATAGCGATACCTTTAATTTTGCCGCCGTTATAAGAGCGTTAGAGGGAGACGGTGCAACCAATGTATTATCCACGCCCACCCTGGTTACCATGGATAACGAAGAAGCGGAGATATTTATCGGCCAGGAGGTGTCGATTCCCAGCGGTTCATTTACCGTGTCCGGCAGCACCGCCACGAATCCTTTTACCACCTTTGACCGGGTGCCGGTGGGTATCAAGTTAAAGGTAAAGCCGCAGATCAACGAAGGTAACACCGTGCGTCTTAACATCGAGCAGAATGTGGATAGTTTTGCCGCGGGTACAGCGGGCCAGGGAGACATCGTTACCAACCAGCGGACCATTGCCACAACTGTCGTGGTTGACGACGGCAAGGTATTGGTGCTGGGCGGACTTATCAAGGATGATTTGCTCGAAAACGCCCAGAAGGTTCCATTGCTGGGGGATATTCCCCTGTTAGGCGCGTTGTTCCGTTCCAAGAGTGTACAAAAGATAAAAACCAATCTCCTGATATTTTTACGCCCGGTGATATTGCGCGATGAAGCCACCGCCATGGCCTTAACCAACAGTAAATACAAATATATTCGTGATCTGCAGGTTGAGAAACGCAAAGAAGGCGTGCCCTTGTTGTCTGATGAAGCGACTCCAATGCTGGAGGATATGGAAAATTATCTGGAATTGCCTCCGGTATTCAAGGAATCCCGTAAACAAGGTGAATCGCAGCTGGAATACGAAATCAAGCAAGAGCCCAAAAAAGACCTTACCGAACCGCCGGTTGACTAATTTAATTACTATGTCTATTTTCAGCAAATCCTCCAGTGAGGAGCACAATGATGATCCCGTGAAGCAATCCCTTGCGGAAAGCGCCGCCGAATTGCCTGTTGATGGCAAAGACGCTGAAATAACGCAACACGAAGAAATCAACAAGCCAAAAACTCTGCCATTTGCTTTTGCGAAAAGAAATGGCGTGCTTGTCAAGAGTGTGCACGATGGGGAGGCGGTCGTGTTATCCCGCCCGGATGTTTCCCATTTGATAATTGCGGAATTGCGCCGGCACCTGGGTATTCCGGTGCGGCTGGAAATGACGTCACCGGATGACTTTGATGCGCAGCTGCAACGGGCATACGAAGATGGTTCCGGCCAGGCGATGCAAATGATGGACGACCTGGATGAGGATGCGGATCTTTTTTCCGTTGCCAATCAGTTGCCGGAACCGGAAGACCTGCTGGAAAGCGAAGATGATGCGCCCATTATCCGTTTGATCAATGCGCTGTTTACCCAGGCTATCAAGGAAAACGCCTCGGATATTCATATTGAACCGTTTGAGACCAAACTGGTGGTGCGTTTTCGCGTGGATGGCATATTGCGCGAGGTATTGTCACCCCGCCGGGTATTGGCGCCTCTCATCGTTTCGCGTGTCAAGGTAATGGCCAAGCTCGATATTGCGGAAAAACGCCTGCCGCAGGACGGTCGTATTTCGCTGTTGGTGGCCGGCCGCGCGGTGGACGTGCGTGTCTCGACGATTCCCACCGGTCAGGGAGAGCGTGTCGTGTTGCGTTTGCTGGATAAGCAGGCTGGGCGCCTGGATCTGGAGCATCTCGGTATGCGGCCCGAGCCTTTGAAAGTAATGCAACGCATTATTCATCGTCCACATGGCATTTTGCTGGTTACCGGTCCTACCGGTTCAGGTAAGACCACCACTCTTTATGCCGCGATCACCAGCATTAACAACCGCAAACGAAACATCATGACCGTGGAAGATCCCGTTGAATATCACCTGGAAGGGATCAGTCAGACCAATGTGAACACCAAGGTCGACATGAGTTTCGCGCGCGGTTTGCGGGCGATTTTACGTCAGGACCCGGACGTGGTGATGGTGGGCGAGATACGCGATCTGGAAACCGCGGAAATTGCCGTGCAGGCGAGTTTGACCGGTCACCTGGTGCTATCTACTCTGCATACCAATAGCGCCGTTGGCGCGGTTACACGGCTGCGTGATATGGGCGTTGAGCCCTTCTTATTATCATCCAGTTTGCTGGGCGTGCTGGCGCAACGGCTGGTTCGTAAATTATGCGACGACTGCAAAGAGCCTTATACCGCCAATGAAGTCGATTGCGAGCGGTTTGGTTTTGACAGGTCAAATCCCCCGATCCTTTATAAAGCCAAAGGCTGTCCCAAGTGTAACTACCAGGGTTTTCGCGGGCGTAGCGGTATTTACGAGCTGGTGGAAATCAACGACAGGCTGCGCGCCATGATTCATGACGGTTCGGGCGAACATGAAATTGAAGCCTACGCCCGCACCCGGTCTCCCAGCATTCGCCAGGATGGTATCGACAAAGTATTGGCCGGGGATACGTCAGTGGAAGAAGTGCTGAGGGTGACAATTGAGAACTGATTTCAGTTGCGTTTGCGAGTTAATTGTTGATGCGATAGCTGCCGGCCGGTTTAACATTCAAAGTGCATTGCGGGAAATAAAATAGCGATGGGCGCATTCGAATATACAGCCTTGGATAACCGGGGACGCGAGAAAACCGGTGTTCTCGAAGGCGACGCAGCCCGGCAAATACGCCAGCAATTGCGTGAGCAGGGATTAACTCCCATTTCAGTGGAAGAAGTCAAGCAGCGCGAAGCCCGTAGCGGTAAAACTTTCTTTAAACGCAAAATCAGTGCGACTGACTTATCCCTCATAACCCGCCAATGGGCAACGCTGGTGCGATCGGGGATGCCGGTTGAAGAAGCGCTGCGTACGGTCGCCCAGCAGTCGGAAAAATCCCGCCTGAAAAGCATGGTCGTAGCCGTTCGCTCGAGGGTCATGGAGGGTCATTCGCTGGCGGCTGCGCTGAGCGATTTCCCGCATATTTTTTCCGAACTCTATCGTGCAACGATTGAGGCGGGTGAACAGTCCGGTCATCTTGAAGTGGTATTGGAGCGCCTGGCGGATTACACCGAAACCCGCCAGCAGATTTCGCAAAAAATGTCCCAGGCGCTGATTTATCCGGTATTGCTTACCCTGGTTGCAATTGCGGTGGTGGTAGGGTTATTAACCTACGTCGTTCCCAAGATTGTCCAGGTATTTGAAAGCATTGGCCAGGAACTGCCGGTGCTGACCAAAGGACTGATTGCCACAAGCGAGTTTTTGTCGTCCAACGGATTATACCTGTTGTTCGCTATTATGGCCGGGCTGGTGATATTCAGTTATCTGATGCGGGCGGAAAATTTTCGCAAGGCGTTTCATCGTTTTCTGCTGAATTTACCCATGGTGGGACGTATGGTCCGCGGTGTCAACGCGGCGCGTTTCGCGCGGACCTTGAGTATCGTTGCTGCCAGCGGAGTACCGATCCTGGATGGACTCAGAATCGCCTCTCAGGTCGTCAGCAACTTACCTATGCGGGAAGCAGTATTGACTGCCGCCAGCAAAGTCAGAGAGGGTTCGTCGATATCGACTGCTTTGGATGCCAGCAAGTATTTTCCGCCCATGACCATCCACTTGATAGCCAGCGGGGAAGCTTCCGGCAATATTGAAAATATGCTGGAGCGGGCGGCTGATAGCCAGGAACGCGAAATTGAAGCACTCACCGCAGGATTGCTCGGAATATTCGAGCCTGTGTTAATCCTGGCCATGGGAGGCATCGTGCTGGTAATCGTGCTCGCGATCCTGCTGCCAATCTTTGACATGAACCAACTCGTACGCTGATTGCCGTTGCGTTCCTTTCCATAATTGCCTTCTCCTGCCGCCTTTAATCCATTCACATCCCAATCAAATAAGCGCTAAAAATTTTAACAAAAACGACCGAAACTAGGTGTTTTTGTGTGCAATGATCGTATATAGTTCCGCCTATAAATACGGTCTATTACCCAATCAGCGTTTTAGAATAAATAGAACAAATAAATTTGCAGGTCATGCAGTCCAAATAATTGAAAATAAAATTAATAACTATCAGGGAAAGGTCTTTCTAGCTTTAACGTAAATATTAGGTTCAGAAAAGATAGTGGTGCACATAGTGCCGCGTTGCTGCAAGTGACTGTACTTAAAGCGCTTCGCAGGTTGGCAAAAGTTGCAAGATATATAATTTAGCCGGAAGTGCGCCCGACGGATCATTGGAAGGAAGGGATGCCGAAGATAGGCGGGTTGAATAAGAAGTAAGTGAATTACCGGCTTACCTGGGGCAAAAAGTAGAAGACATGGTGGACAAATACGCATTAGAGTCCAAGTCATCGCCGTTGTTGAGAAAAATACTTGCGTTGCTTGCGGAATTCAACCAATCCCGCCAGGGCATAGTATTCTACAATCACATCAAGCAGACGCTTGAAGATTGGGAAGCAACTCAACTAAAAACAGTCGAAACCTATGCGGGGTTAATCAATCTGCTGCTTGATGCGTTTGCCTCCCAACTACCACCGGATTCAGTTGCGGCAACCCACATTAAGCTGGTGCAAACGTGTTTAACGCCTCCGCTATCTGAAACAGAATTAAATTTGCTGAAAGGCAGTGTTGAGCAGGCCGCCGATATCCTCAAACACTCCTGCCATGTCGATGCGGAAGCGATGAATAATA
>JAKEGK010000024.1 GCA_022627515.1 Gammaproteobacteria bacterium | reverse complement strand
TGTTGAAGGATTATGGTGTCACGGCCGGGCTGGGTTCCACGACTTCAAAGCTGGTGACTTTCAGGGGATTATTGTTCTCGTCAAGAACAATGACGTTCCAGATACCTTTCCATTCCGGCTGGATATTCTTGCTGGAATGAACACGCCAGCGCGAGCTTTCAACCTTGAATTCAACTTCCGCCATCACTTTGCCTTCGTATTCCCAGCGGTGCTTGATGGTTTGTCCATTGAAATTGACCAGTTCGGTAAAGAAAAAAATCTTATCGTTGTTACTGGGCAACATCACGATGTCATCCGTTGGTTCGCGGTCCGCAATGCCGGTTGTGAATTGCGCCCGCGCAATTTGCCGCTTGTCTTCCCCACCGGTTTTGGGTGCTTCCTGCTGTGCTTGCTCTGGTTCGGCTGGTGTAGTTTCCGCGGCGGATCCAGTGTCCGCCGGCGCGGCGCCGCCGGCATCAGCCGCCGCCGGTTCTTCGGCCGCGGCGGGTTTTTCTTCCGCGAATGCCGGATTGATTAGCAGCAGCAAGAGGAAGAAAGCGGCGAGTTTGTGGCTAATCACTGGCATTGTCATAAGGCAACCATCCTTTTTTCGTACTGGTTAATTGTGGCGATTACGTGCATATACCCTGCCCTTCAGAAAGTTTACTTATTATAGTTCAAGAGAGCGGCCTATTCTTCCAGGTAGGTATAGCCGGTTAATCCGGCCTTGAGTTCGGTAAAATAACTGTCGCGCTGCGATTCGCTGAGTTCCGCGGCATTCAATTTGGTTTTGTAGACAGCAATGAATTCATCCGTGTCATAGTGTACATGGCGCAATACGTAATCGACGGAATCTCCATGACTGGCCTGGTTGATGGAATAGGAGCCGCCGGTCAGTTCCACATTCACCGAGTTGGTGTCACCGAATAAATTGTGCATGTCGCCGAGGATTTCCTGGTAAGCTCCCACCAGAAATATACCCAGGAAATAAGGCTGGCCCGGCTCGGTTGAGTGAAGCGGCAAACTGGCCTCGACGCCGTCTTCATCCACATAGAAATCAATCCTGCCATCGGAATCACAGGTTATGTCATGGATGGTGCCGCGCTGTTCCGGTTTTTCGTTGAGACGGTGTAAAGGGACGATGGGAAAGATCTGGTTGATGGCCCAGACATCCGGCAGCGACTGAAACAGGGAAAAATTGCAAAAATACTTGTCAGCCAGTTTTTCATTCAGTTCATCCAGCGTTTCCCGGTGCGATTTTTTTTCGCTGTTTAAGCGCTTGCGGATGCCGTCGCACAAGTCATAAAAAATCTGTTCGCAGGCGGCTTTTTCTTTCAGTGTCACCGAGCCTTCGTTGAATTTTTGTTTTATCCCATCCATGGTCTGCCTGGCGCCATGATAGCATTCCAGCAGCTGGCAATTATCGCTTTGCAGATTCTTCAGATAGCGGTTAAGTTCAGTGACCGGAGCCGCGTCCCGGGCAAGCCGCAGGTTTGCCGATGCGCTGATCATTTGTTCGGTTTCGATGACATCCACAATAAGCACGGCATGATGGGCAACCATGGCGCGCCCGGATTCCGTGATGATATGCGGGTGCTTTAAGTTTTGCTGCCGGGTGATTTGAGCGATGGTGCTGATAATTGTGTTGGCGTAATCGTTAATGCTGTAGTTCATGGAAAAATAACTGCGTGAGCGGGTGCCTTCGTAGTCGATTCCCAATCCACCGCCCACGTCCATCGTATCAAGCCGGGTGGCGCCCGCCCGGTGCAACTCGGCGTAATAGCGCGCACCCTCGGTAATTCCTTTTTGGATATCCTCGATATTGGTGATCTGCGAGCCCAAATGAAAATGCAGCAGTTCCAGGCATCCCAGCAGGTCATGCGATTTAAGCTTCTCGATGGCATCAAGAGCCTGACTGGATGAAAAACCGAATTTGGATTTTTCACCACCGGTGTTTTGCCATTTGCCAACACCGATGGAATCAAGGCGGATGCGGATGCCGAGGGAGGGTTCGATATCAAGCGCCTTGGATTCCTTGATGACAATGTCCACTTCCGTGGGTTTTTCCAGCACGATATAGATAGTGTGCCCCAGCGCCTTGCCAATCAACGCGAGCCGGATATATTCGCGGTCCTTGTAACCGTTGCAGACGATAATACCGTTGTGCGAATTGGCCAGCGCGAGAACCGCCATCAATTCCGGTTTACTTCCCGCTTCGAGTCCCACGGGATTGCCGGTATTCACCAGCTCGTTAACAACACTTTGTTCCTGGTTAACCTTGATAGGGTAGACAGGTTTATAGCGGCCCTGATATCCGTTGTTGCCGATAGCGCTGGCAAACGCATTACGCAAGGTTTCCACGCGGTCACGCAAGATATGCGGAAACCGCACCAGGCACGGCAGGGACAGCGCGCTCTGATTAATCTCCTGCACCAGCTGATACAGGTCGATGGAAGAGCCTGCTTGAGTTTGACCGGGACTGACGATAAGGTTGCCGGCAGCATTAATGTCGAAGTATCCACCACTCCAGTGCTGAATGTTGTATAAGGCTTTGGCGTTTGCGCTTGTCCAGTCTTTCATAATTTTCAATCACATAGTGTTTAATCACATCGGTTTCAAACAAAGTTCGGATAGCTGAGTCGCGATATCAGAACTTGCCGTTGTCATGTGTGTGGGGTATCTTGTGCGCCCCTTGACCGCAATTATTGGACCCGTTTCCGGAATAGTGAATGGTGATTATATGACATTAGATGACAAATGGTTTACAGAAATTTGCGATGGTTGTGGCACAGCGTTCTCGCTGAAAATCAAACGCAAGTTACACGAGGAAAAAACGCCGTACCAGACGATTGCCATCTATGAAACGGAGAAATTCGGCAACCTGATGGCTATAGATGGCTGCACCATGGTCTCGACGCGCGATAATTTTCTCTACCACGAGATGATGTCTCATCCGGTCCTGTTTACTCACCCTGCTCCGAAAAACGTGGTGATTATCGGCGGCGGGGATTGCGGCACCTTGCGCGAGGTGCTGAAGCATCCGGGAGTGAAAAAAGCCTGGCAAATCGAGATCGATCAGCGGGTCACGGAATTGTCACTGCAATATTTTCCGGAGTTATGCGAATCCAACGATGACCCGCGGGCGGAGCTGCTGTTTATAGATGGCATCAAATGGATGGCGGATGCGGCGCCGGGCAGTATCGATATCATCATCATTGACAGCACCGATCCGGTGGGCCCGGCGGAAGGCCTGTTCACCGAGGCGTTTTACCGGGATTGTATTAAAGCATTAACACGCGATGGCATTCTGATTCAGCAAAGCGAATCGCCACTGGTGCATCAGAAAATCCTGCAGGCGATGTATAACGACATGCGCACGGCCGGCTTTAACAATCTTGCGACGCTGAATTTTCCCCAGTGTATTTATCCCAGCGGCTGGTGGTCGGCGACCATGGCCAGTGTATCGAAGCCGTTACGGGATTTCAGACAGAAAGACGCGAAAAACAAGATGTTTGCAACAACCTATTATAACGCGGAGATTCACCAGGGCGCGCTGGCGGCGCCGGAATTCTTTAAAAACATCGCGCGATAGATTTGCGGTAATACACGCGCTTGCGCCGCCTGCTTATCAGCAAGTGGAAGTCGGAGACTATTTGCACCACTCGTCAATTTGGGCTTGCGATTCTTCCAGCTTGGCCTTGCGTGTGTTGTCATCCCAATATTGGCGCTCGCCTTTCTCATCCACTTCGTATAAACGGCCGCCCTGGTTGATGCCCGCAGCCCGGCGTTTGGCAATGGAGCAATTTTTCTCGCGTATTTCCGCGTTTTTCTTTTCAATTTCGGCCGCTTGTTCCTGGGAAGTGACTTTGACTTTTTCTCCTTCCGGATTTTCTTGGGCGTCCTTTGTATCCGCCGCCTCTGGCTCGGTTTCGCCTTCGTTAGCAGAACCCACTGTTGCGGGTTTTGTTTTTACTTTGATTTCCTGGGCGCCGGAATCGGGCTTTTCAGCGCCGTATTGAACGTTGCCGTTTTCGTCAACCCATTTGTAAATTTTGCCGGCCAGCGCCGCGGGCGTAGTTACAAATGTCAGGATTAAAGTCAGGGCCAGGGAACATGTTAATTTTAATTTCATAGGGATTTCCGCCATTTAACAATTGTATGTATTGCTCTATGACAAATCGTAGCCTGTTCAGAATAAGGTGCAAAGAGCTATCTGTTCTAAATACCCGATTTATAGCATTAGCTTCGGTCATTGCGGTAAATTCTTGAATCGTTTTAGTTTGTTCCAGGTCACAAATCCGCAGCGAAGGTCAAAGCCTGACCGAACCTCGGCGGCAATTCAATAGCACTGTTAAAAAAAACGGGCACCTGCCGGGTGCCCGTGGATTGTCTCTCAAAGTTGAGGAAGGGGTACTTTGATGAGAGGATTACTTGGTCTGTGTAAATTCAGGGTATGCTTCCATACCGCATTCCACCAAATCCACACCTTCGTATTCCTGTTCTTCGGTGACACGGATGCCGAGTACGGCTTTAAGGATCGCCCATACGATGAGGCTGGTTATGAAGACCCAGGCCAGAATTGTGAACAAACCGGTTAACTGAGCGCCGATGGTGGCTTCAGGATTAGTGAAGGCAACAGCGATCAGACCCCACATGCCGGCCGTTCCATGCACGGAGATGGCGCCCACGGGATCGTCGATTTTCAGTTTGTCCAGACCGACGATG
>JAKEGK010000023.1 GCA_022627515.1 Gammaproteobacteria bacterium | reverse complement strand
GTTTGCTGCAATGGGATTTGTTGCAATAGTGTTTGCCACGGCGCCGGCCGGTTTGGATTCGAGCGACTCAGATGGTTCCAGTTGAGTGATAAAGATACCCAGCACAACCACCAGGGCGCCGATACCCAGTATGGCCGCCTGCCCTAACAAATGTATTCTGCGGCGGGCAATGCGCGGATCGGGTAAATAACCATCTTTGCTGGCGCCAATATAGGCTGATAACGGCCTGGCTTGTTCTTTTGGTTTAATCTCCTCACTGAAGTCGATAGTCAGCTCAGGATTTTCCAGCGCTTCCAGCACCGCCGCGGCCCTGTCTTCAGGTTCCTGAAATTTGTTAGCGGTTTTTGCAGGCGCATCATCGAGCCGCATCAACTCTTCATAAGCGCGTCCCACCCGGTCCACACACTCCGCGGCGCCCGGTTGCTTATCCTGACGCAACAGGCGCATCAGTAAATCGTAATGGCGTTCGATATCCGCGGCAGCCGCATTGGGTTGTAAACCCAAAATCCGGTAATAGTCGCCTTTGGAGGCAAACAAGGTGCGGCGCACGAAGAACCGTACCGCGGCGCGCAACATGACGGGTGATATGCCCATCACCGCGGCGGGGCTGACCTTCGTCAACACCTGGTCGTCCGAGACCGACAATTCCAACAGTTCGCTTACGCCTTCCGGTAATGGCTGCGTAGGATCATCCAATCCGGGAAAGCTGGAAGGTGAACGGTGAAACGCCAGCACCAAACGCAATATGCGCCGTAATACCACATCTTCGGTTGAAGGAGCGGCTTGAGCCGCTGGCGGAATAGCAACTTTGGACGTGCGGCCCGGTGACTCGCTATTGTCCTTATTGACGCCATTTTTACCACCGGGTATCACGCGGAATAAATCACGCTCGGAAATTTGTGGCGGAGGCTCCGGTGTGAGGTTGATCGCGGCGGCATCTACTTCGGTTTCAACTGCCGCGGGCTTTTTATGTTTGACGGTGTTGCCCAAAACATCCTGCTCGGCCGTTTCCTGCTCCGGATCTTTGGCAATAACCGGCTTGTCCTTGGCTTCCTTTTCCGCCTTCACCCCGGGCTTGTTTTTCTTGTCATGCTTGTTGTCCCGCTTGCTGTCCTGCTTGTTGCCCTGATCAGCGATTGTTTGGGTGGATTTCGATTTTGCAGATTGTTGCTTCTCGCCAGTTTTGGCCGGTGTGTTCAATAACGATTTTTCCCGTTTTTCATTTGCATCTTCACTGATTGACATGTTTTTATCAAACGCATTGATGAAGTCTTCCGTGATATCAATAAAGTCTTCATCGTAAGTGTCAAATGTGTCCGGTAATTTGGGTTCGGCGCGCTTTGCATCTTTTAGCCTGGCGCTTGAAATTTCCGGCGCTTCGGATGCAAATTGTTTTGCCCGTGACTCTGCCGCTTTTGGTTCAGTGGCTTTTAGCTCAGACACTTTTGGTTCAACGGCTTTATGTTCAGCAACTTTGAATTCTTCACCAATGTTTTTGTGGAGGACTTTTTGGGTGACTGATTTCAGTTCTTCCGCGAGCTGGCTAGCAGCATTTAGCGACGCCTTGGCATTGTATGCAGGCTCTTTTGAAGACGCCGGTTTTTCCAATTCGGAAGCATGCCTGGTTTCATGAGTGACCTGGGTCTGAGTCTTAGCTGTTACACCGGAAACTTCATGCTCCAGCTCTTTCTTCACCAGATCAACCAGTTCTCCGGTGACGTTATGAGTTTCTTCCATGCAGGCAAACAACAGGATGCGGTCGCACAGCATATTGATCCGGCGCGGCACGCCTTCGGTGTATTCATGAATTTTTTCAAAAGCGATTTCCGCAAAATGCGGATCATTCTTCCAGTTGACGTGTTTCAAACGGCTTTCGATATAACGCTGGCTTTCATCCGCCGCCAGCGGTGAAAGATGAAAATTGGCAATGACGCGTTGCCGCAGCTGTTCGAGATCCGGGTTGTCCAGCATGTTGCGGAACTGAACCTGGCCCAGCATAAACGTCTGCAACAGGGCTTTATCCCCCACTTGCAAGTTGGACAGCATGCGCAATTCTTCGAGGGACCGGGCTGGTAAATTTTGCGCTTCGTCGATCACCAGCAAAGCCCGCTTGCCTTCGCGGGAACGCGCCAATAAAAAGGATTCGATGGTTTTTAACAGGGCTGCCTTGTCGAGGTTTTCGTAACGCAATCCGAAGGACGCCGCCACCATGCGCAGCATGTCGTCCGCTTCAAGCTGGGTCGTGGTGAGGTGGGCGACCACAATGTTCTTCTCACCCATTTCATCCAGCAGGATTTGCGCGAGCGTGGTTTTGCCGGTTCCGGGCGCGCCGGTAATAACAACAAAACCTTCATTCTGGTGTAATCCATACCGCAGATAGGCTAATGCGCGTTTATGCCCGCGGCTCGGAAAGAAAAACGCCGGGTCAGGGCTTAAGCGAAAGGGCTTCCCCGTAAGATTGTAAAAGGATTGATACACGCTACAACTCTCTTGAAATGCTAGAAATGTTTAACCACAACTACCGGTATTGACACTGCTAACAATTGGTTCGCTTTCGAGAAACAAGTAAGGAAACGCCAACGAAACACTACAGTGGAAACTTGTTGCTTTATGCAGTGTTTATCGTATTGATTGGAAATTTTTGTGGGTTTGCCTTACTTACAAAACTTGTAACAAACTCTTACAGACCGTATACAGACTGTGCGTCAACACCAGGACCCCATGTGGCTTAACGCTGGCATATGTGAAATGCTGGTGTTAAGCCAACCACATCAACTCGCTAATAGCGGTTTCACTTCAGCAAGTTAGCCGTTTTGGCGGCTATTTAAGAGTAGCTTAAAAAATCAAGCTAAGCATCTGATGTGGTTTAAATTCCGACTACTATAACTTTTTGCAATCGCTCAATTCAAGTGAAATTTTAACCACATTGTGATGTGTTTCACATTCGATTGATTCTGCTCCTTTTGACCCGTAGACTAGGCGGCTTTTGGATTTTGTCAGTTTTATGGCGTATGTATGCATTAGGGAACCTCTGATCAATTGTACGTTCCCCCCTTAAAGAGGGTGTCGCAAAACTCATTTTGAGGATGACATAAGATATACTAGCAAAAACTTACCCTGTAAGGATCTTCGATGCCAGAAAAAATAATTAAGCGGCCGGTAGCGGGAGTG
>JAKEGK010000022.1 GCA_022627515.1 Gammaproteobacteria bacterium | reverse complement strand
TTCTGCGCATCAGTTGGCGTACCGCCCTTGCTGGCCCACTCCGGTTTTTCTGCATAAACCTGGCCCGCGAAGAGAAAGCTGAAAAAAACTAGCGATAGGAAGGTTTTCATAACGTGCCTCCTGCATTTGGTGTATTTGAGTGCTTGATTGGCCTGTCCGACAGGCCTGACTGTAGAAAAGAAATTTAAAAGTATAAAGATAGCTGACATTGGACGATTTTGCCAAACCGGAATAAAAATGTCCGTTTGTGACACCGATTGGTGATTTACCGGGGCAAGTTGGCTATAAAGCACCGATAAGCGAGACCTCACCCCGTCTGCACAACCGGCGGCACGTTCCACTCACTCCGTATAGATCATCTTTCGCGTCATGCCACCGTCCACGACAAAATTGGCGCCGGTAATAAAACCCGCTGCCGGGGAAATGAGGTACTCTACTAGCACCGCGACATCCTCGGGAACGCCCACTCTCCCCGCCGGGTGTTGCAAGCGATCGCGCTCGGTGTGCCGAGGCATAGTGCGCGCGGAGCGCTTCTTCCAGTCGCCGACCTCGATCCAGCCGGGGCTGATGCAGTTCACGCGCACCTCGGGCCCGAGACTGATAGCCAGCGAGTGTGTGAGCGCGACGATCCCACCTTTCGAGGCCGAGTAGGCTACAGTGTTCGGCTCTGACATAAGCGCCCGCGTCGACGCGATATTGACTATAACACCGCGTGTGTTGCGCAGATGGCGCGCCGCATACTTCGCGCAAAGGAAGCTGCCGGTGAGGTTGACGGCGATCACCGCGTTCCAATCCGCGAGTGTCGTCTCCTCTAGCGGCATGAAGCTGCCAATGCCGGCGTTATTGATGAGCACATCAAGACGGCGATGCTGGCGGATGGTTTCGTCGATGAGGTAACGCACTTGCGCCTCATCGGCGACGTCGCAATGCACATAGCGGATGTCGCCCTGCGGCTGATAATCTTCCATCGTCTCGCGCCCGGCCTCGTCATCCATCTCCGCGATGACGACATGCAGGCCCTTCTCCAAAAGCCGTTTAGCTGTCGCCTTACCGATGCCCTGACCACCGCCTGTCACGATAGCCACTTGTCCGTTGTTCATCCGATCATCTCCTTATTCAGAAAGGCGCACTGGAACAACCTGGGTTCCGGGTTATACCATTGCGCTCAACAAAGGCATCCGGTACATCAATTTGTTGAGTCTGAGGCGGCAAACACCAGTTCATTGGATGACAGAAATAAAAGCAGGGCAATAACTGCCAGAAAGGTGTACCGTCTCATGATGGTTCTCCCTGATAGGTGAACATGGCAATGGGCAGGCAGATTGTTTATATCCCATTCACTAACTCTGCGGAGTGTACGGATTGTCAGAATGAACCGCTTTGATATGAATCAGCATTCAATAAATTGTCTTCTTTATTTTCAAAAATCCGGGCGCTTTTTTGTCATTACTGCATGTTTTTAGCTCTTGTTGTATCACAGCGATTCCTTTTCCCTGTTTCAGCTTGACCCACATCATTGAAGCGCAGGTGATTTCCAGTGTATTTTTTTAACACGTATAATAACACCTGCTACTCTCCAATCCCTGGAACACAGGTCCCATCGCGCAATGACGCCGAGGAGGAACCAATGAAAGATGTCGAAAAACTTTTCGGAACGGCTGTCAACGAAATCGAACGCATGTTGAACACCAAAACGGTGGTCGGTGATCCGATTACCGCCGAAGGCAATACGCTGATCCCGCTGATCAGTGTTGGTTTCGGGTTTGGCGTAGGCGCCGGAGAAGGCGCTGATCCCAGCAAGGGTACCGGCACTGGCAGTGGCATCGGCGGAGGTGGCGGTGTCAAACCCGTCGCGCTCATCATTGTTAACAAGGACGGCGTGCGGGTAGACACTATCAAAGGCGGCGCAATCACAGTTCTTGAAAAACTGGTGGAAATGGCGGGTAAAGTGGCATCGGGCAAACGGTCTAACGATTAAGATACGTTTTTAAGAAACAATAGCCGTGGTCTCTATATTACTTGGCGCCGCGGTCCTGTCAGGGCTGTTAATTGCATTGCTGGCCGCGCCAGTTGAATTGGCATTTAGGATCGACCGCATCAGGCAAATTCACGGGCAAGCGCATATCCGCTGGCTGTTTGGCCTGGTGCGATTTAGCGTTGAAGTTCCCGGCATTGCCAAGCCAAAAAAGACCAAAGAAAAACGCAGGCCGGCGGCTGCGAAAAAATCCGGGCCACACGAACAAAAATCCGGTTCATCAAAACTGTTTGCCGTGTTAAAGCAGTCGCCATTTCGCCGGCGTTTGTTCCGATTCATCAAGGACCTTTTACGCGCAACTCACTCGCAAGAACTCTACCTTCGTTTACGCGTCGGCCTGGGTGATCCCGCTGACACCGGGCAACTTTGGGCTCTGCTTGGGCCAATTGCAGCATTGGCGGCTAATATGCCCGTTGCTGTGGTGCGCATTGAACCCGAATTCATGAATCCGGTATTTGAATTCCAGAGCCACGGCAAGTTTCGTCTCTCGCCCCTTGAAATTATCGCGCTGACAATCGCATTCGTATTGTCCCCGCCGTCATTGCGCGCGTGGCGCACCCTGCGCCAGAGCAAGGCGCAATGAGGACTTGTTATGGATAAACTACAAGCCGGAAAACCATTGGCCGTGGGCAATTTCACCCTTGTACCTATCGAACATTTTATTATGCATACCGGAAAAGGGCGCACGGGCTGTTGGCTCGCCGCACATAAGGAACCGTACGCCATCATCATTTGCGGCACTCATGGTATTCGCGCATTTAACCTGGAAGCAAAAGAAGTTTCTCTTGAACACCTGGCGCAAGCCATCCCTGATCTCGGTGCAATACTGGCGCCCATAGCACATTAAACCGAGCGGAGCGGCTGTGACGGGTTAATCCCTGTTCCGCGTTTATGCGTCTGCCGCTTTATGAATGCTCAAGTTCTTTTTCTTTTGCTTTTAGTCTTTTTATACCCAGCGCCTTTAGAACGTATTTTTCATAAATGGGCTCGGAAGTGCCTTTTTTCATTTTGCGCAGAAAGTATTTTTCGAAGGCGATTTTAGCCAAGTGCACCCAATAACCTTTCTTAAACCAGTTAACATTGCGCGGCGGGATTTGGGGCAGCGCGACGAACGCGGCGCCGGAGTCGCCCATATCGGCCAGACAAATGGCGTTCCAGGTACCCTTGTGAGTGGGCTGTTGGCCCAGCAGTTCCTCTTCGATATTGTGCACAATAGCGGTGATCATGGTTTCGATCATATAACCTGTTTTGGGCGCGCCAGTAGGCACCGGGGTCTGTTCCACCGGCGGGATGGCGATACACACACCGGCGGCATAGATATTGCGGTATTTTGGACTGCGTTGCACTTCATCCACGATGACAAAACCCCGTGGGTTACACAAGCCTTCCACCTGCGCGACCGCATCCACACCGCGAAACGCCGGCAACATCATGGAATAGGTAAATTCCAACACATGCTGTTTGATGACTTCCCCGTTGTCATTGTGTTCATCAATATACATATTACCGGCTTCGACTTTCGTGACTTTGGCGTTGGTGATCCATTTGATATGGCGGCTGCGCAACTCCGATTCCATCATGCCTTTGGAGTCGCCGACGCCGCCCAGACCGAGATGCCCTATATAAGGCTCGCTAGTAACAAAAGTCATAGGCACACGGTCTCTTATTCTGCGTTTGCGCAGGTCAGTATCAAGAATCATGGCGTATTCGTATGCCGGGCCAAAACAGCTGGCGCCTTGCATAGCGCCTATAATGACTTTGCCGGGATTAGCCAGCAGGCGCTGGTACTGCTCATAGGCCCGTTCGGCATGCTCCACAGTGCAAACCGAAACGGTATGGCCTTCTGGTCCGCTGCCCGGCACTTCATCAAAGGCGAGTTTTGGGCCGGTGGTAAGGATGAGATAGTCGTAATCAACGGATTGCGAATCGGCCAGCTCCAGCCGGTTGTTTGCCGCATCGATTCTGGTCACCGGTTTCGCAATGAAGTGAATGCCTTTTTTTTCCAAATAGGGGCGAATGGGAAATGTAATGTCTTTACGTTTGCGCCAGCCTACACCCACCCAGGGATTGGAAGGAACAAATTGAAAAGTGTCCGTGGCGTTAATGACGGTAATTTTGTGCTCTTTGCCCAGCGCTTCCCGTGCTTCATAAGCGGCGGGCATTCCGCCTGTGCCCGCGCCGACGATTACAATATGTGCCATAGCTGTTTCTCCCAAACAAGTGTACTGATCAGGTAACGAAGATTTTGGTCGATGATGAAATGCCGGTCCGGATAGTTAGCATTCTCTAATACATTCAATTATACGTAATCGTTATACAGTTATATTTATTGATGGAGTTAATTATTGAACGCTAGAATTTAATACTGTAAGAGGTAAACCAGAAGCTATATAAGTATAGCTGCCCAATTTCCGCGAAAGAGAAAAAAAGCAGATGACACTACGTTGGACAAAAGCGATCCATTGATTTAATGGTGTATCACAAGATGAAACGGTTGCACTCGGCGTTTTACTATCAAACGCCAGTACAATTTCGAAATAACCTTAACAGGGTGTCCGGTTTTTGCTGACTACTACGGTTTTTTCTCACCACCACAATCAGGTTCATGATTCACTGTCGTCCAGGGGGCGGTAATAGTACCAGGAGTTGCGAGCATTGGGGTCAAGCATTGGAGCATTGGGGTCAGGTCTTGACTTTTGCCTTTTTGCTCAAGACCCTAAAAAACCATTTAAATTAATGCAGACCAACGCACTCGCCAATTTTTGAACAGCGTATCTTTCGAGGATAATCGCTCAGTATCATTCTTATAACATGTTAGGCGAAATGGCAGACTACTTGTGTTGATAGTCAATTTTGATGCCGTCTTGTCATGCGCAAAATATTTGCAGGACTGATAACAAAGATAAGATGTGGCGGGTTCATTCCAATGGATAATACTGCAAATGCTTAGTTAAACATCGAACGATGCAGCGAAAAGGCAAAAGGCAAGACCTGACCCTTTTCCTGACCTCTCTTTTCCTTGGTGAAAAACCAAGACGCGGCCATTTCTGCTTTGCTGGAATAACCTGACAAGCCGGAATTTTAATGTGTAGCCTTATCTCCCCAGATCTCCTGCAAACGGCGATCCCGGCCACAATTAAAGCGATAGAACTTGTAACGAACAGAACTATGTTTGTAAAAATCCTGATGATAACTTTCATCTCCTTTGATGGGATAAAAAACAGTTGCATCCAAAATGGGAGTCACCACTTTTTTACCCGGAAATTGCGCCACCACCTTTTGCCGCGACTGCTCCGCCAGCTTCCGTTCATTTTCATTGGCAACAAAAATCGCACTGAGATAACTATGGCCCTTATCGCAAAACTGCCCCTTGTCATCAAACGGATCAACCTGAACCCAGTAGTAGTCCAACAACTGCTGGTAGCTGATTTTGGCCGGATCATACGTCACTTCAATCGCCTCGTAATGCCCCGTATGGTCACCATTATAAGTAGGATTTTTTAATGTTCCCCCGGTAAATCCGGAGACCACATCAATAACACCTTTATCTTTCAGCTTTTCAAAATCGGATTCCATACACCAGAAACAACCGCCAGCAAAAATGGCCTTCTCCGCCACTGCGTTTGACGCCACCCCGAACAGGCCCGCCATTAGGAAAACTATTTGACTGAATTTCATAATACGCCTCACTTTTATACTGACTAATATATTGTCAGACGACTGTGACCCGGCATTGTTACAGATGTTAGGCTGATTGGGGCCTGCCCCACTATTTTCATATTCAGAAACATACGTTTAAAAGGAAATAGTAATCTTTTTAGACCATTCTTTGTGTGGTTCAGCAGGTTATCCTGGGCCAGCCGGAAGTACAGAGTGTTTTCAATTGGATGCGGTGGTACGGCCCTGTTGGCCGGTCAAAATGAAGCATCCGCTGTTGTTCCTTATCGCGGTATTGTTTATCCATACTTGCACCAGCCTCATATTTCCTATCAATGCCTGTACTCGCAGTGCCGCTTAATGACATGACCAAGGACAGAATAACCGCAATACTTATTTCTGTATTATTTGCGCAGGTTCCGCTGTTTTGGACCCAATGCTGGACATCTACAATCAGCGCATCGTCAATCACCTCCGCCACATCCACCTCCGCACCCGCCAGAATCCCCGGAGCCACCAGCGTCAACACCCGAAGAATCGCCAAAACCTTCAATGGAACCATCAAACTTACTGCTGGACATATCACCGCCGCAGTAAACCGTTCCGCCGGAATCCTGCCCTTTGCGTTTCACGCTCTTGCAATCGAGCACGTAGTGAAAACCATTGGCGATTGACAGTTTGGCGTCAATCGCAAACAGCAGAGGAAGCCGCGTAGCTTTTTTCGGATTGATGTTTTCTTCCAGACAACAATACCAGCATGCACGCCGCAACCCGGCGTTGCTGTCGCGTCGCGCGCCTAGCACCACCGCCGGCGTGTGATGCATGAAGCGGCCAAACGCCTTCCTGCAAAACGCATCGTAGTGCCGGGTGTACAGAATGAACTCGTGCCACAGATCGTCGACAACTTGTGAAGGCATCGACACGAATTTCATGCCGCTGCGCAAATACGCGATAAAGAATTGCCGCAGCGCCCGCGCCACCAGTTGCCTGTCTTTGAGTTGCAACGCTGGGTACCTGGCCGCCAGCTTATCGAGCAGCCCGGGCGGAAACATATAGGTCCGGATATATTCCGCGCGTTTCATTTTGCTGTTACGGGACCATAAAACCACAACAGCAATCGCGAAAAAACTTAAAAAGATAAATAAGATTAACGTGCTCATTTGAAGTCCTGAAAGTCAGCGTTCGATAATAGTCTTTCGTATTACTTGCCAGACACCTCCGTACATGTTAAACAACTCTACACAGGTGACAGGAAAAAGTATGTCACATTAAATAACACACGTGAGCGTGGCGGATTGATGACTCTCTAATGCCAACATATCTTTGGCCTCAAAAAGGCTGGTGAGAGTTGGATTTATCAAACCGTCGGCGGCAAGGATGCCGCCGTCGAGCATTCTTTTGGAAACAAGAACGGAAGTATTCACAGCGTGTTTTATAAATCCAAGTCTCACCGGCTTCAGCGTTCATTAAAACCTGCAAATCTCGAAGTCTAACCTGTTTATAAACAATATTTGTGGGACAGCAATGAAGCAAAAGATAGCAAAAGATAACTTTGCCGGGCCCGGGGAATCCCGGAGCCAGTAGTTTTTCAGTATATGACCGCGATTTTTCGAGCGGAACTTTAGGTCATGACGAGCGCACGACTAACACAGCGCACGTTGTCAGATTCAGCACACGTTCGGCAACACTTCCCAGTAACATCCGCTCCAACCCGGTGCGCCCATGACTGCCAACAACAATCAGATCGGCGTTTCGCGCCACCGCGGCCTCGACGATCTTCTCGTCAGACCGGCCGTCCAGGAGCTGGCTTTCCGCAGCCACCCCTTCCCTTTGCAGGAAAGAAGTGATGCGATTGACTGCATGCCGCGCTTCCTGGCGCCACCTTTCGCTGTGGCTCGGGGAGTGAACTGAAACCACCGTGGCCGGTGTTCCACAGAGTTTGGCCAGGCTGCCCGCCGCGGCGGCGGCGGTGTCGCTGAAACGCGAGCCGTCCGTCGCGATAACAAAATGCCGCCCGGTAATCTCCGAAGCACGCGGCACCACCAGCACACTGCAATGGGCCTGGCCGATTACGCGTGCGGTCGCGTCGCCCAACATCACGCGTGCAAGACCACGCCGTCCGCGCCGGCCCATGATGATCAAATCGGCCTGCATGCGGTCCGCCTGGGTCACAATCTCCTCATTGATATTGCCCGCCTGCACCACTTCGGTTTCGCAGGCCACACCGCTGGCAGCCGCCTGGCGCGCCACGCCATCGAGGTACTGCCGCGCGTTATTCAATTCCTGCGCGACCAACTGTTCGCCCATCGCATAGAGTTCAGCGCCGCCGCCGGCAATGACGCTGATGACACGCACCCGCGCGCCGCATTTCTTCGCCATGCGCAGCGCCTCGCGCACAGCACCCGCGCTGTATTCTGAACCATCGCTTGCCACCAGGAAACGCTCATAGCGTCCAATGGGAGAGAGCTGCGGGCTGGCGGGGAAAACAACCGTCTCGGCCTGTATCGCACCGCCCGGCACAACGGCCATTTCCAGCTCATGCCGATGCAGGCGTATGCCGCGCCACAAAGCGGAGAAGATGATCGCAGCTCCCACCGCCAGCGCCCCGATCAACACAATGAAACTCACATTCTTCAACCCGCCTTCAAGATGCGGATTGAGTTTGCCGATGAAGCCGAGATCCGCCAAATACACGGGAATAATAATGGCGCGTGACAACAGCACCATCACCATGATCACGCCCATAACGTATTTTATCATGTGCGGCTTGACATAGGTCGTGCCAATGGCGCCGAGCTGAATGCCGAATAACGAACCGGCCAGGATGATCATGGCCAGGCGGACATCCACCATACCACTCCAGGCGAACTTCAACGTACCACCCAGTCCCATGACAAACGCCACCACCAGTTCAGTGGCGGACGACATCAGGCTCGACGCACCCAGCGCATAGTGCATACCCGGAACGCCGATAAATCCACCCACCGCAATGGTGGCGGCGAGCATGCCCGTAGCGAAACCCAGCGGGATCGTGAACAACACCGATACGCGCGCGCCCAGGCTCTTGAAATACACCATGGTGCCAGGGATCTGCACCGACTGTACCCAGCGCGCCAGGCGCGCAACCCTTTCTTCTCCGGTGTGGGCGGAGTGCCGCATGCGCAGCGCATCCCTCAAAACATACGAACCGACAATACCCAGCACCAGGACAAAGGCAACACTCACATAGAGATTGGACCCGGCATCGCCGAAGGTGCGTTTGATGCTTTCCTGGATGTGCGCGCCGTACAATACTCCGGCCTCCGCCGATACGCCCACCACCAGACCCAGCTTTACATCCACCTGACCATACTTGGCGCGCTTGATCGCACCCACCAGCGCCTTGGGAAATTTATGACACATATTCGAGGCCACCGCGATGATGCCCGGCACGCCCATACTCATCATGGCGGGGGTCAGCACAAAGGCGCCGCCACTGCCGATGAAGCCACTCACGAGCCCGCCGATAAAACCGACCAACAACAGGTAGGTAACGTCAAGGGCGTTCAGATCAATGAAGTTACTGGCGATGTCCACTACACAGCTCCCTGTATTTTATTGGGGAAGAGCCTTATTTTTTAGCTGTAATGCCCAGGGTGTCCCAAAAGTAAGAGGTAAAGTTTCCGTGAGCGAAGGAAAAAACAAAGGCGATGATGACAGGTGCAATGAAAAACCAGCGCCCTTGGGAAGAAAAAGCCTGAATCTCATCTTCGAAAAGGTACAGGAGAAAATAGAGACTTAGGCTGATAACACCGTACACCAGCATGCGGGTGAATTGCGAACCCTTGTGCACGGTGATGTTGTTTACCATATCCAGCCTCCTGTAGTGGAAAAATTTACAACAGATATTAGCAATATATTATGATTTATCTCAAAATTAACGAACTCGGGTGAGACAAAGTTTATAACCTAAAGGCCGCAAGCGCCCTTCGGGTAAAAAAATGAACGGCCAAAAGGCCGGGGGAAATCTGGAATCGGCGCATCAAAACGGCGCCGCTCACCCATCCCGCTCAAGATGCACCGTCATCTGAGTAAACGGTATCACCCAGCCGTTCGCGTTACAGGCATCCACCGCCAGGCTTTGCAAGGCGCGGCGGATGCGGAAATAGGAATCGGCGGCTTCACCAGAGAATAACGCATAGATCAGGAAATTCAGCGAGGAAGCGGCCGCTTCATCAAGCTCGACAAAGAAATCCTTCAGGTGCTCACTCCATTTGCTTTCCTTGAGACGGGTAGCCAGATAGTCTGCTAATTTTTTCCTGATCTCGCCGGTCACCAGCGCCTGGTGCTGATAGTCAATTCCAAACCTGACAACGATGGCAAAACCATGCTGTGAAAGATTCCGCGGATTGCTGCTTAAAAACGCATCCACCGGATAGGTCTTGTTGGAACCAAGTGCCTGCAACTGCACCATTTCCGGGGTTTGCAATACCACGCGCCCGTAGGTCTGGTCGCTAAGCAACACATAATCATTTTCCCGTGTCGGAAACCAGGGTTCGGTTGCATCGTAAGAACGTGAATTCAATTCGGTCAACGCTTTGAGAGGCAACAGTAACTTGCCGCCACTCAGCTCCGGATTGACCAGGGTGGAGTACACATTTAACGCCTCCACCTTCCAGGGCAAGCCGTTATATATCAGCCGCTGACCTTCCCTTACCGGACCGACGTTGAGCAAGACGCGGGCCTCTTTCATAAAAGCCGGCAAGGTGCGTTGCAGGGTCAGGGCGGCGCCGATCAAGGCGATGAGTAACAAACCCATCAGAATGCGATCGCCGCGCAGATACAACACGGCAATGGCGGCCAACAAGGCGAGTATGACCGACAGCAGGATAAAAGAGAGATGCGCCGCGCGCGCCAGGAACGGCCGCCGCCGTCCGGAACGCGTGATTAATCGCACATAAATCTTGTTGATCATGCGTAACACGCCGTAGGTCAGCGATGCCGCCAATAACGCCAGCAGCAGGTTCAGCAGGCTTCCGCTCAATAACTTCTTGAGGGTATCGCTGGTCCTTTTATCGATCAGACGATCGGACGCCAGCAGTTCTTCCAGTTGCAGATTGATCAGCGTCAAGCGGCTATTGATGCCATCATGCCGCTTGCGCCAGTTTGACTCCAGCTCGTTAAAGGCCCCTTGCAGATCCCCGGATGGCACCTTGCGTTTGTAATCATCGATGTTCTTCAGGGCGGCAGCCGCGGCTTCCAGTTGCTGTTGGAAGAAAGCCTGTTCGGTGCGCAATCGTTCCACCTTGCGCGGCCGCTCAGTCAGACGCTGGAGTTCCACCACGATAGGCTCAAACACGGCTTGAATTTCCTGGCGCCAGTCGAATTTCTCTTCCTTCCTGGGCAAGAACAATTCCATATCGACACCGCCGGTCGCCCACATCTCCCAGGCCTGCTGCAGGCTCTCGATGTTGGATTGCGCCAGTTCTATGTCACTCTGGATTTTCGCGCGCTCGGTTTCGTCCCTGGCCTTACTCAGCCGGGTGCGCAACTCGGCCAAATCCTTTTTTGATTGAGTGATGACGTCAAATAACGCCTCAAAGCTGCGCCAGGTTTCCGAGGTGACTTCCGGTTCCTGCGTTGCATTGGACGATGCCGCGGCCGCAACACCGGCCGGTTCCGTTGGTGCTGACTCTTTCTGTGCTGAAAATGCCTCAGTCGCCGCGATGAGAACCAGCAATGCAGAGAACAGGATCGTTGTGAATTTCATACAGGGCCGGGCCATTCCTGCTATGCAGAAGAAAAGGGGTGATCCCTTTAATAATCCTGGTTCCTCAGTATCCAGGACATATCCAAAAACCTCCCTATTCCAGAAGTGGCGATAATATTTTAATTTTGACAATTGGATCGGGTATATCATCTGTAGCCGTCTGAAACAGTAACTCATGATCATTGCGCCAGTTTTTTTAATGCCGCGCGCGAAACCACCAGCGTTTCTCCAATTACAAGTCTATCTCACGTTAACCATATCGTCCATCAACGCGCGGCATGATCAGCATGGGCGCATAGACCCAAACGAACAGCACAAAGGCAATGATCCATAAACCTTGCGACAAGCCAATCCATAGTGCGTACATTACCGGCGCCGCTAACGGCAACAGCACGCGCACCACTGCGCCGATGATGAACACCGCGAATATCCATTGCAGGATCACCGGCGGCTCAAACACATTACGGCCGGTATGACCCAGGCTCACGCGGCTCATCATGCTCAGCGTAATCAATCCAATGCCACCATAGGCAAACGCATGCACAGTCAGCGAGGGATTTATACTCATAAACAGGCTGGCCGCCTTTAACGCAAAACCCAGCGCGATCCAGGCAAAGGCGAGATAGAGACTCCACAGCAGCGGCTTGCGCCAGATCGCCCTCTCGTGCCAGTCGTACAAGCGGATAATCTGCAATACCGCAAGCAACAACGCCGCAGCGGCAGCAAGCGGCGGCTTTGCCATGAACACTTCCAGAATAATAAAGGCGATCATCACCGTAATGGCGCCGATATCCACCCACAGCCGATTGCGTATGTTGACCGGCGTGCCTGCGCCTTTTTCAATAACTTTTTCTATACCTTTTAGTATAAAAAAAGGCACGACGCGCCGCCCCATCACCAGAATCAGCAACACAATCAGGTACAGGCCCAGATAAATTCCCACGGCTATACCGTTCGCCAGCCAACCGATGAGCCCGAGATAAAACAGCGCGTTTCCAATACCCAGGATCAGTACTATGGCCACAATACCGAGTTGCTGCCATTGCCGCGCTTTCACTACCGGATGCAAAAAGACCCACACCAGCACGACGTTGAACAGCAGATCCAGCGCCGCCATCGCATGCACAGCCTGTGGATGCGCGATAAATGCCAGCACACGCGCCCCGAGCCAAAGCAACGCCACTAACAACAAGGGCGCGCCATGAATCGTCGGAATATTGGTCCAGTTACGCGCCGCAGTCAGCAGAAAACCCGCCACCACCGCCAGCGCGTAACCATAAATCATCTCATGCGTATGCCAATGCACGGGAGCCAGCGCAAGGTTCAGCGCCCCGCTAGCGGCGCGATAAAGCCAGGCCCACACGCCCATCGAAACCACTGCGAACAATCCGGCCAGCAAAAAGAACGGCCGAAACCCCAGGTGCAGCAACGACACCCGGTAATTCCCGGATGGTTCAATATTCAACATGTCAGGCCTCCTGTTGGCCAGGGCTAAAAGAACGCCATCTTTCCCTTCCGCTACATCCATTATGATGGATCGTATCTGTAGATGGTAGCGAGATCTCATCGTAGTATATCGGATACCAGTAACGCTCAAGCGGACTGGGTCCAGGTAAAGCCCGTTTTTTTAATTCGAGCCTATCTCAAAATAGCCAGGTTTTCGAGACAGGATCTCATAGAACCATCCGAAAAAACGGCAACAGGCAACACCTGATTCTATTGACGCTATACGGTTGCATTACCGCTGCGATGCACATGGGCGTTCGTAAGTCCCATCACTTCTTTTTCGAAGGCAATGTAATCATTTCGCCGTCGATAGCGAAACAGCCCTTGCCCGCGTGATGCAGGGTGCGCGGTGATTTGCGCGCGGGATCGATCCAGGCCTTGAGCACTTCGAGGATAAAAAAGTTGTAACGCTTCAGCAGGCGCGCATCGGTAACACGGCATTCCAGATTGGCGTAACACTCCGCAATGAGCGGCGGCGTGACATGGCGGGCCGGGCGCGCCGTCAGATCAAACGCCGTGAACTTGTCCAGCGTGCGGCCCGAGGTATTGCCGCAACCCACCACCGCTTCGGCCAGCTCCACAGTGGGAATGTTCATCACGCACTGCCGGCTCGCCTTGAGCGCCGCAAAGCTGAAGTTCGCCTCGCTCAGCGCCATCCCGACCAGCGGCGGCTCGAACTCCATCATTGTCAGCCACGATAGCGTCATGACATTCGCCCGCCCCTTGTGCTCGGTGGTAATCAATACCACCGGTCCGGGTTCGAGCAGGCCGTAGACTTTGGATAAGGGAAAGTTGCGTTTCATGGTGTGACTCTTTGCCACGGCTACGGCGGATAACCAACCGTTTGCGCGAGGATGATCTGCTGTTGCGGCGTGAGATTAAGCGCCGCGCCCAGCGCCTTGCGGTCCACCATTCCGCGCACCACCGTGTTGAGCCCGGCCGAGGCGCAATATAAGTATACGTTCTGGGCGATG
This sequence comes from Gammaproteobacteria bacterium, assembly GCA_022627515.1. GTDB lineage: Bacteria > Pseudomonadota > Gammaproteobacteria > SZUA-152 > SZUA-152 > JAKEGK01. The sequence continues at coordinate 7,130 of JAKEGK010000022.1, read as the reverse complement.
AAACCGGTGTCGGCCGCGGCGTAGCGGTCGCGGTCCTCGTCACTCGAACCTTCCATACGTTGCTGATTTGCAACGTAAACCAGATTGAGCGGCGCACCCGCCACGAACTCCTGCTTGCCGGTGAGCGCGCACACATCACGCACCAGCACACGGCGCAGCACATGGGCAGCCGCATCGTATATATAAGTGCCGTCTGCGGTCGCGGCGTAAATATCGATTTCGCGCCAGTCCCGCGCCGAAGGCGCGGTGCGCTTGCCGGAGGCCGGGCGGTTTACCCCGGCGGCCGCCCACAACAGATTGGAAAGTTGCTGCGGCTCCAGCGGACGCGCCGCAAACTCGCGCGATGAATGCCGCGCTTGCAAGGCTTGCATCAACGGCATGCCGCCATGGGTCTGCGGTGGCGGCAGCTTCAGCATCCCGGTTTCCACCGCGAACGCGCTTGCCATAATGAACAACGCAATGGCTAACCCAATCCCTGCACGCATAATTCCTCCTCCATTTAAAAATGAAAAAGCGAACGTCAACGCGATAGCCTGAAACAAACCGCTCGGCAAGTCGCTTATTTACAGTCAGGAGAAACACGAACTGCCCACACCCCGCCGGACGCGCGCATGGACGGGTTACGAACAAAAGGCTTTAAGGGACAGACCACAATTAATCTCAATTAATTTTCATTCTGAATTTACTTGCGGCCTGTCCCGATCGTTACTTCGCTGTTTTAGCGGCAGTTGGGAGAGCAACTTGCGTTGAGCCAGTCTCTTGCCTGCCACAGGAACTGCTGATTCACCATGTCATCGACCCAGTCGCGAAAATACAATCCTTGCGCGGAGTTTTCCGTGTAGAAACCATCATCCGGCAGAATGCCATGCTCAGTTCCTGCCGCGATATAAAAACGGTAATTAAACGCCATCGCGCTCAGCTGCATATCAGTGCGCGCCTTTGTACTCCAGGGGATGGCGCTGGCCAACAAATAGGCCGGATCAGACCACCGCTCAGGATAGTCAATATTCTGCATGACGTTGTAATAGAATATCTGCACCCCATCCCACGCCCGTGTGTATTGACCATAGCGGCTGAGAGGATAACGCCCGGCCAGTGCCGCATAGGTGGCGACCGACATTGCTTCGGGACCGCTGCTAAACGCGGTCAGCAAAAAATCCGGTATGTTTTGTTCGATGCCCCAATTTCCTCCACTTAAGTCATATCCTCCCAGCGCCGTATCATAAAATTCCTCGTTGACGACGCCATTGGCGGAATCCGCCAGCAAATAGGTGCGCGTGGATAAAGGTAATATTTGTTTGAGGGCAGGCAGCGCAAGCAACACGCCGTAGCCGCCGGCGCTGGTGCCAGCCAAAACCACCTTATCCGGCGCGGCGCCAATCACGGTCTGATAGTAGTTCAACAACCATTCCAGCACCGCCACGTTATTATCAAAGCCGCGATGATGAATGGTCCATGCAATCTGTGAATTATCCGGCAGCGTGTAAAAGTACTCCGTATCCCGCGATCCCCAGTGAATATCGCCCGTGCAATAGGGGACAAATACCTGAGTAAAATCGCTGAGAGGATTGCCGGGATTAGTGATATCACCCAGGCCACCGATATCCGCGAGGGATTCGGGTGTTTCATTTACAACAGGTTCATAGACGGGATTGCCCGCAAGCGCTGAACCAATACACGTATTGGTCTCCCAGCATGCGCCTCCGCCATCCAGCGCGATGAGTAACTTGCCGGCATCACCTTCGCGGATAAAAAAAGAAAATTTTGTATCCGAGGGTATTATGCCGCCGGCGGTCAGTTGCGGCGCACCGGAACAACCTGGCTGCCGGGTTATACCATTGCGGTCAACAAAGGAATCCGGTACATCAATCTGCTGCCAGTCCGAGGCGGCAAATACCAATTCGTGGGATGACAATGCTATAACCAGCACAAAAACAGCCAGAAAGATGTCTCGTCTCATGATGATTCTCCCTTATAATCGAACATGGCAATGGGCAGGCAGATTGTTTATAACACAACCCCTAATTGTGCAAAGTTTATTGATTGTTAGAACGAACCGCCTTGATATGAATCAGCATTCGTTAAATTGACAATGTTAATTTTAGATCCCGGACCTATTTTAAAACCCGGACCAGAGAAGAATGGCACTTACTTAATCCGTCCGGCATACAAATATCCTCAAAACAGGATACCGCATCAAGCAGCAGTTGCTAGGCGCAATGAAAAAATACGCTGTAAATACGTCCTTGTAGCTCGATGGCGGCATCGCTGCCGCCAACGATTTTTTCATTGCGCCTAGCAACTGCTGCTGGTGATCAAGAATTAACTTGTTTGATTTCTTAAGTAAGCGCCATTCGGACCAGAGAATAATTTCACGAGTATTCGTAACCATGCGCATGTTGTAAGCCGGGGCCGGAGTCCACTTGTTTTAAAGAAAGGAAAGCGTATTTCCAGAGGCGGGCTTTCACCGGTGCGACGCCAACGAATAGTTACCGACGAAGATTTGCCGTATACCCCGGTCCGGTGTAAACAGGAACCGGATGATTCAAGTTTCTGCGCAGGCGTTTAGATAGAGACCCGGTATCCGTTAAACCGGGTGACCGTTTACACTGAATCCATTATTGTTACAATTATTTTTATTCACTGCCGAACTGTGTAAGGTGACCGTTTCAAAATGGAGTTCCCCCATGCCCCGTAAAGAACTCGCCCGCGTCCTGTCCAAACGCGGCATCGCCTCGCGCACGGTCGCCGCGCAATGGATACGGGAGGGCCGCGTTCGCGTCAAAGGGCGCGTTGTTCGCGATCCGCTGTTGTTTGTGGACATCAACGAAACCGACATCCGCGTTGACGGCAAACCCACGGTGGCCGCTGCCCGCCATTATTACATGCTCAACAAACCACGCGGCCTGGTGACGACGGCGCGTGATGAACAAGGACGCGGCACCGTATACCAATGCTTCGACCCGCCGCTCCCGGCATGGGTATTTCCCGTCGGCCGCCTTGATAAAGCCAGCGAAGGCCTTCTGTTATTCACCAACGATACGGACTGGGCCAATGGACTGACAGACCCGGCATCGCATCTGCCCAAGTGTTATCACGTCCAGGTGCATCCGCGCCCGAATGAAAAACTGGTCGCCACGCTGTTGAAAGGCATTGTGACCGGCGAGAACGAGCCGCTGCGATGCGCTGACGCGCGCATCTTGCGGCTGGGCGAGAAAAACGGCTGGCTGGACATAACCTTGACCGAAGGAAAAAACCGCCAGATTCGCCGCATGCTGGAAGCGCTGGAGTTTAAAGTGCTGCGGCTGATCCGGATCGCTATCGGTCCCCTGCGCCTGGGCGGCCTCGCCAAAGGCGCCGCGCGCGAACTCACGCCCGGCGAAGTTGCGCAGCTTACGGTTCGAAGATAAATTTATTCCAGCGCCGCCTCCTGATTATTTGCGATTTCCTGTGCAATCACATTTGACGCGGAGAGATTGCTGGATTCGGATAACGATTCATCCTTCGGGCGGAAAATATCCGGCGATGCTTTGCCGCGATAACGTTCTCAGAGGTATGAATACCATAGCGAGCTGAATATCCAGAAGCTGTTGAAGAGTTTGTTATAGGTGGCAGGCGCACCGGCGCCTACTAAGTCCCTCTCCCATCACGACAGAGTCTCCTTTCAATCCCCTCGCCCCGCTTGCGGTTTTTACGCCGGGGACTCAGTCCCTCGCCCTTTTCGCGGATTTTATTCTAACCTACCGTGCGGCGGTATTTTTTAAGATCATCCAGGCCGCTGCGAAACGCGGCAATGGCGAAACTTGTCTTGGGAAAATTCGTTGTCTGACTTGTAGCTTGCGAAAATGCCACATGGATATGATTGGTGTGAGGATCGGCTCCCTTATAGTTCCGTGGCCCGCCCTTGGTGGTGCTCCATATCTGCTTGTTCCAGATGGCATGTTCAATTCCCAATTCGGTTGCATTGTCTATAAATATTTTAAACAATCCATCACCAATCTCTTTTTCCAGCGGTATTGTTACCAGAATACCAATGTCCAGCGCGCGGCCCTCGGCATGGGCTGAAGGCGTGGCGCCACCCCGGACATTGCGATTATTGTATATACCAAGAAAGCGCAGGCTGGGAAAATTGGTATGGACGAGCTTCCACAGCGCCTTGGGTGCGGGTTGAGGTTTGTTCCAGTCAATAGCCATTGATCAACTCCTCCTTGAATAATTGAGCTGTTATTTTCCGTATTGTTCAACTTCCCGCAGACAGGCTTTTTTAGCGGCATTGTCAGCGGCCATTCTGGCTTCCTGATTGGCGGCAGCGCCGGGCGGAATTCTGTCCGTGACACATATTTCCGGCGCAGTTATCTTGGCCACCGCCAGATAGGACCGGTTTATCATTTCTGCATCGATATCTTTCTGTTCCTGAGCATTGACACGCACAATGACTGCAATGGGCTCGGACTTGCCATCTTTCTGTATAACACGCCATTCCGCTTTATCACCCAGTTGGGAAAAATACGGCGTGATCACATGCCAATAATTTAAGGGGAATTCCCGTTTGTCCGGCGTAATAATCGTAACCGATTGCCGCGAGTCATCGTTTAATACATGTAGTCCGTAGCCAGCAACGCCGGGACAGCTCGCTACAGTGCTGCCGGTTTCATCATCAACTTTTAAAACCTTACAGTCCTTTGTGGTCAAGCCGGTATAGATACTGGACGGAGTGTCCCGCGGCGCCGATGTTCCGGCAACCGCCCAGGCGGCAGCCAATATTAGACAACCAATAGCTGTTACGGCGGCACTTCGATACAGGTTTGATTTTTTTGATTGCATTTATTAACCCACCTCATCTAATAGCCTGAATGCGCTGGAGTACTAACCTGATGTGAAACAATATAACAATACGTATGGGTATAGAAAGAATAGACTTATTTCAGTTACTCAAGTTCACGGAAAATGCATGTGCAGGGAGCGGCTATTCGCCTTAACAATCAACTGCGCAGGTTCGCGCCCTTTTCCTCCAATATTAATCACTATCGTCATGATGAGGCTTTTTCAGTTTAATAACTATGTATACCGGATCATGATCCGATGATCGATAAGGATCATCATTAAACAAGGTAATCAGTTGTGTCGCAGACTTAAATTCCTCATTGTAATCCAATACGCGTGGTTCATCAGCGTTTATATGCCAGGCTTTCACCGTCTTGACCATTCCGCGCATTGATTTGCTGAACAAAGCATAATCCAATACGCCTGCCTGCCCTTCAAACACATATGAATAGTCGTCATCATCGTCCATTAAATTATGGTAACCCGCGTCCTCAAGTGTCTGGACAGGATCTTCCTGCGCGTAACTATTGAGGTCCCCCAGTATTACTTTATGGGGCGTTGGGGAAATAGTGTCCAACCATTCCGTTAACCGCGCGGCGCTTTGCACTCGCGTTGCGTTATAGCATCCTTGCCCGTCACCCTGGTCTCTGTCTGCGTCAACGGCACCTGAACAACCTTTGGATTTAAAGTGGTTCATTACTACCAAAATTTTCATACCGGTTTCGTTGACTTCGAACAATTGCGCCAAAGGTTGCCTGCTAAACTCATCAAACGGCGGCTCTTCCAATGTCATCGCAGCACCAATCGGAGTTACCTTATCGGGTTGATAAATCATACCAACCGCTATTTCATCATTACCCAGTACATCCATCCCCGGATTTATAAACCGATATTCGTCATATGAATGAGTATTAATGACGCCCGTTAATGACGCGATGGCATTATTTTCCCCATAGCCATCATTTTCCAGTTCCGCAATCCCAATAATGGCCGCCCCTAAATCTCCAATCGCGCGGCCCAGTTTCATGCTTTGGCGCTGAAACTCCGAATAACTGTCCGCTCCTCTCGAGGTCGGAAAACTTCCGCCCAGACCATCACCATTAAAATAGTTTTCCACATTGAAACTCGCGACAATTAGTCTGTTATCATGGTTGTCATCAAAATTCGGTGAATCAGGACGATCGTTGTTATCGTCAAAACGGACGAATTCGGTTGGATGAATACGGTAATTACCAAACGCATAAGCCAGAACGCCAACAATAGGCTTTACCCGCTGTCCGGTGCGTAAGCTATTGTGGGCGCTCAATTCAGGTGAAGGATACACAATCGGCTCCGCGTTTTGAGTGTTGTTGCCATCATCAATAATCAGGCGGTTGAGATCATTTTCGTTCTGCAACACTTCGGCATCCATGCCGGGACTGACAACTTGCGTGGGTAGCATCAAGCGTTCTTTATTCGACACAACAAACTCGCCAAAACGGCCCAGGTTAAAATTGTCCGTCACCGTCAATTTACCTTTTAAATGAACCAACATGCCTTCATTGGCTTCCAGCGCGTCAGCGGATTCCAGCGGCAAGCGAACCTCCGCTGACTTTACTGCGTGCGACGCGTTGCTGTCACACACGATGATTTCACTCACGCTCGCTAATTGCGTTTGCCCGAAACGTTCCTGAACTTCCCCCGACAAACGTACCAGCATGCCGGGCTCAACAATGGTGTCCTGATGAAAAACAAACAGCCCTTCAGAACTGGCTGTATCCCCGTCCTCATGAGCCAACTCTTCCTGTATAAAAAAACCGCTCAACTCATCATCGCCTTGAAACGACGCCGTTACGACTGCTTCAATGGTATGTATTTCGCCACTGACCGGGCTCTCTGCGGCAATCCCCTGGATACTGGCAATCAACGTCGCAGGATCACCGCATGCCGCCTGAGACAGTTGTGGTATCAACCAGGAAAAACCAATACTCGCCGCTAAAAATAATTTTTGATTTATGATACCCTTGGTCATAAAGCGCCTCCCTGTCTTATTTACCATTTCGTTTTCCCTAAACCACTGAGGAGTATACTGCTCACGGCGTCATGCAGACAACTGCGGTAATTTGTTAATGGTTGTATATAAAATCACTGCTGTCCCGCAAAATATTGCGCAGATCGGTGACGCTCTAATGCCACCAGATCTTTGACATTGAAAAGCGTCATCCAAAAACCAAGGCGCCTCTGAATAAACGGTTTTTTTCGTCATGCCAGCGATATAAGTTTAACCCGGCGAAAGCCGGAGCTTTCATTCCATGGTTCAAAATCCC
>JAKEGK010000021.1 GCA_022627515.1 Gammaproteobacteria bacterium | reverse complement strand
CTGTCATGACTGGCAGGGAACCGGTGGTGAGTTTGGGCATTTGCGAGAGCCGATCCCCGGCCAGCGTGACATTGATGGCGCATGGTCGGCCCTGTTTGTCGGTGGTTGCGGCATAGGTTACCCGTTGATTGAGCTCCGGGCGCCGGTTGCGGTTACTGAAAGCGCTGATGTGAACGAAGATCGGTTTGTCGCCGGAAGCAGGCGTGATATAGCCAAATCTTTTTTCGTCGTTCCAGGTGGTTATTTTTCCTTTGCTGCGCATGGTGCTTGTCTTTTTATGCTGGTGATAAGTGAATGGCACTGACGGGTGTTAAACAGTGGGAAATCTCGGCATGCAACAATGCTTATTGCTTGTTTCGATAAAATTTTGTGTTGTGGTGTTGGTTGGTTTTTTTAAGGGATTTAGTAACTATAAACCAGTTTTTAGGAATTGATATGTGACCTGGTTCATGTTTGGGGGTTGAGTGTAGATATAGGTGGCGCTGAGAAAATCCCTCCTCGCCTCCCTTTACAAAGGGAGGGATAAGAGAATGGATACCGGCCCCGGCTTACAGCATGCCGGGGCAGGCTTTGACAGCGCCGGTATGATGATAAGAGCCGGGATGACGAGAAGAAATTAGAGGGAGGGACGGAGTAGAATGGATCCGGCCTTGCAAACGGCCATTTAATCGGCCATGTTTTCAGTAAATATTTATTATCCTTATGTATTTAATAGATAATTTGCCTACTATTAACCAGTCATGATAAAGGTCAATGATACGCCTGTAGATCGCGGTGAATCGCCCGATTTGATGGAGCCGATGCTTATCCGCGAAAGCTCAAAACACCATGGTGAATTGACGGATCTTGCTTTGGAATTGGTGAGCTGCGCCACGGGATTTCACCGCAGTTTACCCGAGAGTGTTTTGGGTTCGTTGGCGGATCTGGTGCGCTTGGTGAATTGTTATTACAGCAACCTGATTGAAGGCCATGATACCCACCCGATAGACATTGAGCGCGCACTTAAGAATGACTACAGCAGCAATACCGAACAGCGCAACCTGCAATTTGAAGCTAGGGCGCATATTGCGGTGCAGCAATGGATCGATGATGGCGGATTAGATGGACGCGCGACCAGTAGTGAAGGTATCTGTGAAATTCATCGCCGCTTTAGTGAATTGCTGCCCGAAGATCTGTTATGGGCAGAAGACCCGGATACGGGTGAACGCACGAAAGTCATTGCCGGCCAGTTGCGCGCACGCGATGTCAAGGTGGGGCGCCATATTCCGGTGAGTGCGGGTGCATTGCCGCGATTTATGTCTCGCTTTGAACAAGCCTACCAACAGTTGAGAAAAACCGACGCCATATTAGCAGCAGCAAGCGCCCATCACCGTTTGCTGTGGATTCATCCGTTCCTGGACGGCAATGGCCGGGTGGCGCGGTTAATGTCATATGCCATGTTGCGTGAATCACTGGATACCAGGGGCATTTGGTCCATTGCACGCGGCCTGGCGCGTAGCGTTGACAGGTATAAACGCCATTTAATGGAGTGTGACCTGCCACGTCGTAATGACCTGGATGGCCGGGGCCATTTAAGCGAAGAAGCTTTGGCGTCGTTTACGCAATTTTTTCTGCAAACGTGTATTGATCAGGTACAGTTTATGGAGAACCTGGTGCAACTCGATCGCTTACGAAACCGGATTTTACTCTGGACGGAAGAAGAAATACGTCTCGGCGCATTACCCGCAAAAGCAGGGATGATCCTGGAAACCGTTCTTTATCGTGGTGAATTACCTCGGGGTGATGTGATGACTTTGCTTAATCTCAGCGACCGGCAGGCACGGCGTATCGTCGCTTCATTAATAGGTCGCGGTGTTATCGTTTCCGACAGTCAACGGTCGCCTTTAAGGCTGGCTTTACCCGCTGAATTGGCGCCGCGCTGGATGCCGGGATTGTTTCCTGATCCACGTTGAATTGATTGGCATCAGAGAACCTGCAGAGGTTCGGTTGATGAGGCTTATGCATTCCCACGGAGGAGAGACTGTGAAAGTATTCTGCAATACACCAAAATACCTTAACCTGTAGGTTGCGGCGAGCTCCGCGAACCGCAACAATCAAGCGGTGGCAATGCTCACTATGGTGCGCTTCGTGCCTCAGCGGCACCCTACAATGAATACTTTCATCATCTCAGGACCGTGGGAACGAGAAAAAGATAAGAGAAACTGGAAGCTGGCCCCAGTGTTCATCGGGGCTGGTGTCCATGTCAAGCGTTCTATGGATACCGGCCCCGGCTAACAACATGCCGGGGCAGGCTAATTACCGTCGGTATAACGAAAGCTGAGGCTACCGGGTAAGTCTTCTTTCCAGCAGTATCTGCATATCCCTTCGCCCATCCAGACAGGCGTGGATGACTGCATCGCCATCAATGATCTGATAAATAACACGATACGGTTTGTAATGAAGTTCTTTGAATTCTTTAACGCCAATGCGATCCAGTTCGGGAGGAACATGGCCACGATTGGGTATTTTTTCCAGGCTGTAAATAAGAGACTCTAATTTATCTAAAACGTAATTTGCCTGGGCTACGGAATCGTGCCGCGCAATGTAATCGTAGATATCAAATAAATCATCTTCTGCGTCTTTTGTTATTCTTATACTGGGAGTTTTCAATACTCAACACCCTTGATGCGTTTACGAACCGAACTTAGCGCCTGCCTGGCGCTTTTATGCCGCCCCTTCTGGTAACTGCTGATACTTTGCGACATTATTTTCATTAAGGCCAGCGACTCCTGCGTCTGTTCATAGTCGGTAATATCCTGCAAAACCGCTTTGGCTTCGCCATTTTGCGTAATCACCATGACTGCATGGTTCTCGTTTACTTCACGAATGGCATCGGCTGTTTTTGATTTTAGATAACTGATTGGCTTTACCGCTTTGCTGAATTTCATGGCTGTACCTTCATGTACCTTATGTGATGTGTGTGACACGATGATGGTACTAAATATAGTCTTTATTCGGTCCTGTTTCAATAATTCGAGCTTGAATAAAGGCCTGGCGTCTTATAGTGTTTTGCCCGGTAGGTTTAAGCCTTGGGCCGGCGCCCATTGCAAACGCTATATGGATGCCTGCCCCCCTTACTACATGCCGGGCAGGCTTTAACAGGGCCTGTATGACGAGAAAAAAGCAAATCGCTCCTGACCTGATCGCTCCGGCCATGACCCAGGCCACTTTCTCGGGAGGATGGCGCGCAGGCCCGGGATGCCGTTTATCGGAAACGCCGGGTTTGGCGATACAGCAAAAACATCAACCACAGGGCCAGTATAAAAATCAGCACGGGATCGATGCTGCCTCCACCGCCGCCGCTCCCTCCCCGGCCTGGACCATTGTTAACGTCGTTGACCTCCGTGGGGTCAGTGCGTGTCGTGGGTTCCGGATCGGGAACAAATACCCTAAGGTCGGTACCCAACAAGGGGCCGTTACCATCAGGATCGGCGATGCCAACCATGGCGCCTTTTTCGGTACCGTCCTGTATGCCGTCACCATCACTGTCGGCGTTGCAGGGATTGGTTTCGCCCGCATCCACAACACCGTTGCGGTTGATGTCTTCGATACCGTCGCCAACGCCATCGTCGTCACTGTCCAGGTCCAGTGTATTAGTACACGATGCCTGTTCCACGCTGTCGGGTATGCCATCGCCGTCTGTGTCACTGCCACGTTCCACGACGGTGAGCGTCTGTACCCCGCTTAGAATATTCACTTGTCCTGGAACATTTCGGGCGCCGATAACATTGCCCTGGTCATCAACGACTTCACCTTCACTGTTGAACCGGTCACCCAGAACAACCTTATCAACCGCGGGTGTCGGCAACGTAACCCGCGGTCCGTGAATTTCGGACGAGCCTAAAGCCGCTGTTAACAGGCCACCAACAAGGCCATGGATGCCGGCCTTTAAAATCGTCAAGGTTGGGGCAATGGTAATGATACGCCGGGTGTCATTGGCAAAGCTGTTATTGCGGAAACTGTACGATGCCGTGATTTGCACGCCCCCAACGGGCTGACTGACTTCAAGCCAAGTAGTTGGATTGACCGAAGGCGTTGATAATTTTGCAACGATATTCGCCGGCAAACTTTTGACTTCGCCGGGATTGATGAGACTGGGCGCTACTTCGTGCAAGGCGGGATCATCGGAAACCAGCCTGACCATAACCGGCTGACTAAATGAAATATCGGCAACCAGGCCGGGCTTGAAAATCAGCGTCTGGTCAATACCGGTCCACACCGCGGCATCCACGTCGAATACACCCGCGGTGAGAGATAAAAAGGAGTTGCCATAAGATTTATCAAACCAGCCGACCTGGCCCGCCGTTGAAAAAGTGCCATCGATGTCCCACTGAAAACGCATGGTATCGGAACTCAACAGCGTGGTATCGAAAAACAGCGCCTCCAACGGGTTCGTATCGGTATAGTTGGTCAGTGGACGGGCGCCGTTGGGCACGGTATTGACGAGACTGCCATCGGCTTCGATGGCCGAGCGCCTGGGCGCATTGATCTGCTGCACATTTCCGTTGAAGAGATCGGTAATATCACCGGTATAACCACCCCAAAACGCGTCGGACACCGGCGTATTGACTTCGGGCAGCTGAAAACGCAGGTTGACCACTTCCTGGGATACACCAACGGTAAAGAAGTTTTTGAAAAAACTGGCCGCCTGGCCAAGGCCGAAACAGAAACCTTTAATGGCGAATCCAAACGGACAAGGCGCCGCGGGACAGGGTTTGGATTTATCCGTGGATACGCAACGCGGTATGGAGATCGGTAAAGCGGTTCCGGGCGGAATGGCGTCATCCACCTTGGGCAGGGCATTTTGGTTTACATCCGGCAGATCGAAGTCGATTATGTCTGACGTAATGGCAAAGGTCTGATCTTTCATAAAGTCCGGGATGGCTTCGGCATCCACACCGTGCATAAAACGAAATTCAATACGGTCGGACGCGGCGGCAGTGAAACCAATAAACTCTCCGGTTTCCGTGCGCGTTTCATCAAGCATGGTGAAAGTCCCGTGTTCCTGAAAATCGGGATTAGGATAATTGACAGCCTTGTTGGGATTAATGGTCCAGTACTCCGCGCTGACGTGCGCCGAACTTGTGATTTCATAACCGGCGGTGAAACCAATCGCGGCCCAGGTTGAACTCATGGTGCTTTCATTGGTTCGAGGTTGATAGTCGAGCCAGACTTTAAAAGTTTCGCCGGGTGTTACGCTGCTGTTGTCTGACCGCAGCGCGGCGTCCGTTACATAGTTGATATTGAATTGGCCCGGGTCCTGGCTTTCCGCGGAAATGACGAGATCGGCGGTCATGGACACGTCGGTAGTAATTTCCGCTCCGACGGTATAGTTGGCGGGCGGCGGAGCCTGCGTTGGCCGGGCGCCAAGGCCGGTGGGAATAGTAATGGTGTCGGGAATCTGGTCGCCGGCATACAGCCCTTCGACATAACCCAGGGAAAAACTCGCGGTTCCGCTGCCGGGTAATGGACTGCAACCGGGGTAGGACGATGCTGCATCAAACCCACCTAAATAAGTACAACACATAACGCTTTGCGCTTCGAGATTGATGGAGCCACCGTCGCGGCACAAGCTGTCGCTGGGTGTGTAAGACCAATTGGAACAGGCGTCAAACAGCCCTAAACCTGGAACGTCGTATTGTGTTGAACCGGTACGTGTTGTTTTACAAGCGGCCCAGCCGCGATCCCAGGCTTCCTGATAGGCCCACAACGGCGCCTCGCCTTCGACATTGACAACCTTGCCGTAGGTATTGGGACCGGCGCCATAATCGTTTTCCGCCATAGCCTTTTGAATCAATGACGCCGGTATTAGATTAATGCGGCTGGCGGACGGTGGATTAATAAAAAGCGGCTGTTGCGCCGCGCTAAACATCAGGGCGCTGACGGCCTGTTGCGGCACCTTACCCGCATCGTTAAAAAGCGGATTGGAGCCGATGATATTCACTTCCTGCCCGTCGATCACACCATCATTGTCGCTGTCGTTATCCCGGGGGCCGGTGCCGATCGTCTGTTCTTCCAGATTACTGAGCCCGTCACTGTCCGGATCAAGCGCGTCGTCGCCGGGTGTGAGCACCGCAAAAGCATACTGGATTTCAAAACCGTCCCGCAGGCCATCGCCATCGCTGTCAGGCAGGGCGGGATTGCTGTTGTGGTTGTTCAGTTCGGCGTTATCGTCAAGACCATCCTCATCCGTGTCGGTGCTAACAGGACTGGCGCCGGCGGTCTGTTCGGCGAGATTGTCAAGCGTATCACCATCATTGTCATCGTCCTGTTCGCCCGCCTGATTGGGGTCGAACGCATAACGCACTTCAAAACCATCCAGCAGGCCGTCATCATCGCTGTCGGGGTCAAGAGGATCAGTGTTGTAATTGGCAATCTCCTGTCCGTCCAGGGCGCCGTCACTGTCACTATCAGCGCTGTTTGGATCGATATTGTGGGTATTGAGCTCAGCGTCATCATTGATGCCATCGGCGTCGGAGTCGAAGCTTGCGGGATTGGTGTTGTAGACCATCACCTCATCGGCATCACCAAGGCCGTCGTTATCGGAATCGGTACGATTGGGATTGCTTCCGTATACCAATACTTCGTCGCTGTCGCTGATGCCGTCGTTGTCGGTGTCGGCGGCCAGCGGATTGGCGCCGGCTTTTTGCTCGAGATAATTATTCAGGCCATCGGATTCCTGATCGGCGGCATCATCGCCGGGCGCATTGGGCGCCAGTCCATACCTGATTTCAAATCCATCCAGCAACGTGTCATTATCACTGTCCTTGTTCAGGGGGTCGGAGCTTGCGGTGATTTCCTCGCCGTCACTGGCGCCATCGTCATCGCTATCGGCCACATACGTATCCGTGCCGTGATCGCGGCGTTCCGCGACATTCGACAATCCATCGCCGTCGGTATCCGGGCTGGTTTCAAACACCACTTCATGCCAAAAGGTTTGCGCCGTGGTGCTGGATTGCCCGGAACCCCAGAAGATCGAGTTGATGGTGCCGCCCGGAGAATAGCCCGCGTAATCCGCCACAACCACGTTACCGTTCACCAGAAAATCGGCGGCGTTGCGGTCCGGGTCGAACACAATATCTATTAACTGGTAGTCGGCGGTGGCGCCCAGTGTGAATACACCCGCCCCCAATACTTCCATGGTCAATTGCCCCGCAGCCGTCACACCCAATCGGGCGGAAAATTCCCGCGTTGCGCCGTCGGCCGCGGAACGGAGATAGAACGTCGCGGAATAACTGGGTGCCTCCTCAACCCCTGGCGTGGCCTGAATGCGCTTGACGCGCGCGCGCAAGGACCAGCCGCCCGCGTCTTTAAATTGCGCGTCGCTCGGAATCACACTGTGTCCGCCCGTGGAGCCGCCGGCAGTACTGGGATCATTCACACGCCAATAGGCACAGGGGGGCTCGCAGCCACCGGCGCCGATATCTTCAGCACCCGGGTTTCCGGTAACCGGCGCGCCGAACGATGAGCTCCAGCCTTCAGTGGCCGGGTCGGTAGCACCGGAATGCTGAACAATAACCGCCGCATTGCCGGTTGTGGTTAACAGAAACAACAAAAGAATGGTACAAACAGACCTCACAATAGAATGACGGTATTTCCCGGGCCGCGTTATGCGGAATACCACTGCCATTAATGGATTTGTTATTTTTTGAAAAGCCATTGTTGCCCCAATTAACACAGTTGCTCCAATTGACACAGTTGTCTCCATAGACACAGTTGCCCCCAATAGATAAGAAGTGGCATAGGTAACGTCACCATGTGCTTTTATCGATATTATATCCGCTAACGTATCTCGTTCCTATAGTGTCATATCCAATTGAAACACCGTAGCCAGTTGCTTTAATACGCGTCCAAGAATAATAAGCGTCGGGCCACAAGTGATCTCAGATAACGAAATCATGGGGTCACCTCCTTTTTCGCAGAATGCACGGTTAAAAGCCGGCTATTTGTTAAGGCAGTTGCAGCAGGAGATCAAGCTATCAATGCCTCAATCGCTCCCCTATGCCGAATATAGGCCGCCGTTGCCATGAATTACGCATTAATGATGAAACAGGAACCTGGAGAATTATCTATAGAATTGACGACGATGCTATCGTAATTCTGGACGTATTTGAGAAAAAAACCAATAAAACTCCTAAACAAGTTATTGATACCTGTAAAAAGCGAATCAAGGAGTATGATGAATGAAAGCAGCTAAACGTAAAAAACTGAAAGCCAAAGGTTGGAAAGTTGGTAACACGGCAGACTTTCTGGGTCTGTCAGATGAAGAAGCTGCCTATATCGAAATGAAATTGAAGCTTTGCAATGGCTTGAAAAATCTGCGTATCAAGCGGCACATGACCCAGGAAGGATTGGCAAAACTTATAAAGTCCAGCCAGTCCAGAGTAGCTAAAATGGAAACCGGTGATCCTTCGGTGTCAATTGATCTGGTAGTCAAATCGATGTTGGCGTTGGGGGCAACTGAAAAAGAAATCGCAAAGACTATTTTCAAATCCAAAGCTGCTTAGGTGTCTGCGAAGCAAGGTGAGAAGTAATCTAAACCTCCTCTAACCTGAATGGCACTTAGTTAAGCCTGGAACCGCCGTCATCCCGGCGAAGGCCGGGATCCAGAATCTACAATGGTGGTAGTTTTCCCTGGATTCCGGCCTTCGCCGGAATGACGAACACCCTGAATTACGCCTTAACTAAGCGCCATTCTCCTCTAACCTCTTTTTGTAACAAACATGGATCCGGCCCGGCAGAAAATTGCTCCTCGGTTTTGGCATCCTGCGTCGCTCTCAGCGCTTGTTCCAGACAGCGCTCTCGACTGCGTGTTCCAGACGCAATTCTCGAAATGTGTTCCAGACATTTTCTATCTCACACATGGTCCAGACCACCTTCTCGATCGTTACACGATCTCAACTTGTCCATGTACTTCTCCATGGCGGTCACACCGGGATGACAGGCAAATTGTATTGCTGGAATGATGAATCAGGATTTTGTCAGTTATCAATCCATGTGCTGATAAAGTCAAATGCCAGTTGTTTGTGATGTTTGATGCTCAACAGATATATAATGCCGGCTATCAATGCATAGAGAATCAGGTAATCCCCGGTTATGTACTCGCGTACCTCGCCTTTGCCATTTAAATACCGTTGTATAGATTCTGTAAGGTTTACACCTTCTATTGATCCCGGCTGGTGCTCTAGAAAATTTTTACCCAAAAGGGGAAATCTTTGCAGGTTGGGAATAATCGTACCGAACAGGTCCTCGATCAGAGCGTCAAATTGTTCTGGCGCTTCGTTATCTGTAAAGAACTGCTCAATGGAGTCGAGATTATTTTCGAAGTTTTGCGTGATGTAAACCGTGGCGTGTTGGCTCATGTTTTGTTGTTGTTATTTTTTTGGTTTTGGTTTGGATTTTTTACTCAGTCGCGCTTGATAACGGGCTTGCGCTTCTGCGACTTTGCTGTATCTGCCCGCTCCAATATCTGAAAGGCCTCGCTTAACATCCTGGAGCAAAATCAAATGAATATTTTCTTTCTCCAGCTGGTGGTAATAATCCAGGCGCCTTGCATCGACCAGCGCCACATAACTTTCGCCATTGCGTGTCACGATTTTTTCACTGCCCTGGCGGACTTCTTCCGCCAGTTCGGTAAAGCGCGCACGCACCTGATTGATGGGAACGATGTCTTTGCTTTTAATGCTCATATATAGTGGCCTTCTCTAGTTTTAATGTATTCATTAATGAATAATGTAGCATTGGCATTAATGTACGCAAGCAGAATTTCATATGTTATTGAAAATACGTTGCTTTATCATTCGACAGGATCAGGCAAAAAAAGCGTGTTTCTTTCCTGTGGTTGGGTGTTTGGATTTAGTAATTTATTCAGGGCAATTCGGTTCAATCCCGCCTAACCTCCCTTTACAAAGGGGAGGATTGAAAGAATGGATGGCGGCGAAGTTTCTAACCAAAAGGTTACGAGTGCCCTTTGGATGCTTCATCCAGCCTGCGCAATTGGGAACACTTCTTTGGTGTGCAATGCCCACCCTACGAAAACGGCAGGATGGGCATTGCCCATCTTTAAAGGTTCGCATTGCTCATCACCGGTGCGCGGCGCACACCCTGCGAAAACTATAAGATAGGCATAACAAGTACCCTAACGGTTACAAGTACGTTTCGGGTATTGTGATTACAAGCGGTATTCTGTTCAACGTAGCATGCCGGTAATCACCATATCGACCGCCTGCTCCGGCGATAAACCATGCGCCATTAATGTTTCCAGCTGCTTCTGGTCGACGGTGCCAACGGCGGCTTCATGCGTGATCTTGGCCAGTGGATGCGTTACTTTCACGATGGGTTCGGCGGTGGCAATCGCCTGCTCGCGCACGATCTCCATGCAATCCATGTGACCCCGCGCGCCTTCGGCATTGCCGTGGGTAATCCCGATCACTTCGCTTGATGCGCGGCCGTCAACGGCCACACGGGTTTTAATTAATCCGCGCGCGTGTTTGCCGTTCAGATACATTTCATCCCGGATTCTGATTTGATCCGTTGCATGACCAAACACCCGCGCGGTGAGTTCGGCGACAGCTTCCTCATCCACTGTCACCGCATAATCCAGAGTCAGTTTTCCAACCCGGTCCGACGTCAGTGAAAAATCGGAAAAGTAGCGCGCGCCGGGCCCAATGCGCAATCTGGCTTTTGGCATCACTTCCGTGTTGCCGGACATGCCATGATAGTGGCCTTCGGAATAAACGAGCTGCGCGCCCTCTTCCATTTCCAGCTCGGCATTCATGACATGCCGCGCCGCGACCACGTTGGGAAACAGGCAATGCGCGATCAGCCTGGCGCTGGCATGCCGTTCGATCCGGGTGCGTAGGCGTATGATCTGCGCGCCATCGGGCGCCAGAATGCCAACGCACATGTGCACGGGATTTATTATATGCACGCCTTCCCTGACAATCAGTTCCGCATGGATTTCCTCGCCGCGGGTTTCCGCCGCAATCGAAACGCCGGGTATTTCATTCAGGCTGAGCAGGTTTGTTCCATCGGCAACGAGGTGCGCGGTTTGCCGATTGGCGAGGATCGCCGCATCGGTATAATAATCACCGAGCACGCGCATCATGTCATTAAGATTGCTCATCGGCAGATAACTCCATCACATACTTTGCAGGCCCGGGATTTATATTGCTCGGCAATCTCATCCGGCGGACCGGTATCGATAATTTTTCCTTTACATAAATAAGATGCGCGGTCCGCAATGCGGGCGATTTCCTCGCGGTGCGTGATTAACAGCACGGACGATCCCTCACGTTTCAGCGACAGTATCACGCCGGCTATTTCACCGGTCGACAACATATCGATTCCCGACGCGGGCTCATCCAGTATCGCCAGCCGCGGCCGCAAGGCCAGCACGGACGCCAGTTCAATGCGTTTGCGCTCGCCGCCGCTCAGTGTTTTATCCAGCAGCCGTCCCACGTACAGCGCCGGGTCCAGTCCCACCCGATCCAGACAAGCGGCGGGTTCAGCGTCCGATTTGCTCAACGAAACATAATCCCATACGCCGACTCCCTCAAACCGCGCCGGCTCCTGCCAGGCCATGGTGATGCCAAGACGCGCGCGTTCATATATTGGCAGTTCGTTGATGAGTTGATTGTCAAAGATGATTTTTCCGGCGCCGGGCTGATAACCGGAGCAGCCCATAATCAATTGCGCCAGGGTGCTTTTGCCGGTGCCATTACTTCCCAGCAAGGCGTGGATCTCCTGCCTGTCAATCTGGAAATCCAGATCGTCAAGAATGGTTCTGTTTCCGATGCCAAATGAAAGTGATCTGACTTCGAGTAATGCCATAAGCAACACCAATTGCCGGATTCGTTAAGACTATAAGCGTGCAAATACAATTAAGCGGCATCGGAGCAAGTGGCTTTTTCGTCTTGCCGGCGAAAGCCGGCACCCATGAATTCCTGGCAGATAAAGGATTCCGGCCGCCGCTAACGACATGCCAGCGCATACTTTACAACATGCCGACATGACCACAAATAATCAACCCAGACTTGCGAAGCTGCCTTTTAATAATATGAATTAAGTGTTGTGCTTTTGTCATGATAAAAATCAATAATCCTGGAATATAAAAGTTTATCATTTGAAAAATGTCATCGCGGTTTAAACCCGTCGGATCACCCCGGCATATGGCCATTACGCTGGCAAAACTCAAACAAAGCGCGCTCTATTCCGAGGAGCTTGGTATTGCCCTTTCCAGAAACACGGACGGTGAACTCTTCAAATGGTTTCTGGCCAGCGTCCTGTTTGGCGCCCGCATTACGGAAACCATCGCCAAACACACATACCAAACCTTTGCCCGTTATGGTTTATTGACGCCCGATGAAATCCTGGATGCGGGATGGGATTTTTTGGTCAATCCCATCATGGCGGAAGGCGGTTACGTACGTTACGACGGCAAAACATCGACCACGCTTTTGCTGATCTGCGAAACGCTGAACGCGGAATATGGCGGCAGCCTGCTTCTGCTGCATGAGATGGCAAGTGGCAGCCGGGATCTTGAAGCAAGGCTCGACCGGTTTTATGGCGTCGGCCCGGTGACGGTGAATATTTTCCTGCGCGAACTGCGGCCATTCTGGAAGAAAAGTAATCCGGAACCTTTACCCGCCGTTATCGAAGCTGCCACGATCCTTGGACTCGATTTGAGCCGTTACAATAGAAAAGCTATCACGTTCACGCGCATCGAGGCCGGGCTGATTCGTTTGCGAAAAGAAATAAACAAGCAACAGCAAGAAACCGCCACACATGCTTAACTGTAGCATTTCAACGAAAATATTCATTGCTGGGTGCCGCGATTGTAGGGTGCCGCTGAGGCACGAAGCGCACCATTGTGGCTCCACAACCTCTTGCTTGTGCCCTTTGGGTTACAAACTCCGCGTAGTCCACGTAACCCCTGTTTCCCGGATTGCGTTACACTCCATCCGGGCTACGTACTAAATACTGAGAAAATCCCTGTTAAGGCACCACCGCACCGGCCGGGATGTCAGCGTTGTCGGGGATCACCGCTCCCGCGAGAACAGTAACATTCTGTCCGATCATCACATTACTGCCGATCGACACATCGTCACCGATCACCGTGGCTTTCCCAATCACGGTGCTGTTGCCGATGGTCACTCTCGATCCAATGACTACGTCCCTATTGATGATAACATTGGCGCCGATCGTTACATCATCGCCCAGCACAACTTGTTGGTTAATGACAGTTCCATCACCCACCACAAGATCATCACCGGCAGTAACGTCTCTATTCACCGTAACATTAGCGCCAATCGCCGCGTTGTCGCCAATAGTTGTGTTCTGCTTGATCTCGGCGCCGCTGCCAATAACCGGATTGACTCCAATTGTCACGCTGGGATTTATAACAACGTCGGGTGAAACACAGGCGTCGCCATAGCCGTCACTATTGCTGTCCAGTTGGTCAGGGTTGTAGACCGTTGGGCAATTATCCATGTCATCCGGTACGCCATCGCTATCGGTATCCAGCGGCGGGGCAATCGCAATGCCAACTGGCCCTGATCCAACTGGCACGCTTGCAACCACGGCGCGGCTTGCGGTATCAATGACTGAAACGCTGGCAGCCTCGTAGTTTGTAACATAAGCGAACGCGCCGTTTGGATTGAAGACGACGCCGTTTGGATGCTGTACGCCGGGTATAGCCGCCTCGATAGCGCCCGTGACGATGTTTATCACCGAAACTGTGTTTATCAGGCGGTTGGTGACATAAAGTTCCGTAACAGCGGGATTCACAGCGATGCTTGAGGGAGAATAGCCGGAGGGAAACGTGTCGGTAACGGTGTTACTCGCGGTATCAATTACCGATACGGTGTGGCCGCTGTAGTTTCCAACATACACGCGAGCGCTGTCCGGTGTCACAGCCATGGCATAAGGTTGATTTCCGACAGGAATTGCCGGCAGTACCGTATCCGTTGCGAGTTCGACAACGGAAACGAGATCGCTGTGCTCCAGCGTCACGTAAGCGTATTGGCCATTGGGCGGAATCAATACATACGCCGGACGCGGCCCGACAGCAACCCGTTTCACTTCCGTGTTGGTGGCGGTCGAGATAACCGCCAGCTCGCCCGTTAAATTCAGACAGACATAGACTAACGCGCCGTCCGGTGTCACCGCCGCGCCCCACGGTGGCGTGCCCAGCATCACCGTAGCAGTAACCGTGTTGCCGGGAACATCGATTACCGAAACTGCCATACCGTTATAGCCTGGCACATACGCGCGCGTACCGTTGGGCGTGAATACGATTTGCGTCGGCGTTGCGCTTACCGGAATCGTTGTCACGACGCTGTTGCCGGCAGTATCAAGTACGGTCACCGAATTGCCGTCAAAGTTGCCGACATAGGCAAGCGGATCGGCTATGACATACAGCGGTAGCAGCAACGGCAATACGGCCAGCGCCAGCAAATTATAAAAACGCGTACTTAGCTTCATAATGAGTATCCTTTAATTGTACTTTTAGTGCACTTTTATTGTACTTTTAGTGCATTTCGGCGGGAGATATTTTGTAGTGCTCGCCGAGATAGCGGTAAATATCCCGGATCTGATTTGCCAGAGTTTGCGCTTCGTAGTCGGTCATATTTTCCGAGGACATATCGAATGTGTCTTTATCGCCGTCGGCCTCCACCTTGGTCAGCTCATCGTTAATCATCTCCAGGATGTTAACCAGCCTTTCATCAAGCCCTTCCGGACCTACATATTGCAATTCGGTCCGGAACGCGCTGGCCAGGCGTTCCTGAATGCTGCCCGGACCATCCAGGATATTCATGGCGCGTATGAGTCGTTCGTAATTGGAAGCCACGATACACCTCTCGATTGATTACAGGCACTTCCACGTAAATCAGTATGTTGCTAAAACTTTGATGAAAACCACCAACCTTGCATCAAAGTTGGCGTTTATTAATGTAAGTTTGTTTAGTGGAAGTATGCAACAGAAATCCTCAGGCGTATTGACATTAATCAATGGCGCATAGGGAAGAATGACGTGTGTTTTACGGCTCGCACATCATTCTCTATCAGCCGGGATTCAGGCAAGCCTGAATATTACCGGATCAGGTGGCAGGCACTTGATGGCGCTTGTTTTTCGGCAGCAGCGCCGGCTTGTTGTCATGTTTGATAAGAAACCGGCGAGTTGAAACAGTGTTTGCTTTTCCCTTTTGTTCTCTTTTGTTCTCCTTTGTCCCGCCGGTTCCATCCGTGAAACAGTAAAGCGTCTCTGGTTAAGCATCTTGTTCGTCATGCCGGCGAACGCCGGCATGACTTCAATTAAACACATAGACTTGTTCAGGGTTTCCTTAACTGTTATCTCCGGCATCCAGGGCAAACACCAGCATGCTGTTGGCCGGAATGGTGATCGAACAGGAGTAAGGCAGTCCATGCATTGCGGATCCGTTTACCTGTATCCTGCCACCGTTGCCGGCAACATTGGGATTAATCCAGTTGTCATAAGCATCGCTGTTAAACACTTCCAGCCAGTCGCCGTAGACGGGAAAACCCAGGTCATAAGCCGGAAACGCCGACTCGTTAAGACTCGCGACCACAACCACATTGCGCCCGATGGTCTCCAGCCAGCGATGGTATGCGATTACACGGTTGCCTTCATGGACGTGAAATACATTGATCGCTTCACCGCGCAGCGCCGGATGCCGCCGCCGCAACCAGACAAGATCACCGCTGAAGCGCAGATAATCCTGCATGTGTTTGTCTTGTTTGAGCCCATCCCACCAGATCAGCGCGGAGGGATCGGGCGCAT
This sequence comes from Gammaproteobacteria bacterium, assembly GCA_022627515.1. Classification (GTDB taxonomy): domain Bacteria; phylum Pseudomonadota; class Gammaproteobacteria; order SZUA-152; family SZUA-152; genus JAKEGK01. The sequence continues at coordinate 26,204 of JAKEGK010000021.1, read as the reverse complement.
CGCTCCAGTATTTATCTTCCAGGATCTCCTGTCCCATAAACAGCATCGGAATGCCGGGCGCTGTTAACAGCATTCCCATTGCAACACGCGAACGGCTGCGCGCATACCAGGAACGCGGATTCGTGGCATCGGCCAATGCGGGAACGCGGGGTTCCCTATCATTGGTGTTACCCAAACGTTGCAGATCATGATTTTCCAGGTGCTGTACCGCGCGCCACGACGCGGAAAAGCTGCCGGGTTTATACAGTTGATCGCGCACCGCGTTCAGGTTGACATAGGCGTCTCTGCCCTGCGCGGCCTGCGCAATAGCATCGCGCACTGCATGGCGTATGCCCGGATGCCAGACCGCATCGAAGCCGGCGCCATCCTGGTTCGTTTCCCGCAGCACGGCCGAGGGATCATCGCGCCAATACTCGGCAATATGAATGGATTGCGGTTTTACATATTTTACCGTGGACGTGAGATCCTGCAGGAAACGCCAGCCGCCATAATTGTCAATTACGGTCACTTCATCATAGCGCAGTCCATCCACATGATACTCATCAAGAAAGAACGTTGCGTTATCAATCAGAAACTGCCGGACTTCATTTTTCCAGTAGGCAAACACCAGTCCGCCCGCCCATTCCCCGTCGGTGAAGTACAGGCTTTCATTGTTGTTTGGCGTAATAGCGTGGTCAAAGAAAAAAATACTTTCATCATCATCGCTGAAACGCCCGGCATGATTGTACACAACATCCAGAATGACCGAGATGCCATATAAATGACAAATGTCTATCATGGCCTTCAACTGATTAACCTGGCTTTCCAGTTGTTCACGCGTCAACGGCGCGCAGCCGCGATCAGCCAGCAGCCGGTTTACTTTCTCCAGGTAGGGCGCCAGGTCCTTTGATTCAACACCGTAATCCATCTCAGGAGAAAAAATATCCGTGCCATTGTAACCCAGACTATGCGGTCCCTGAAATTCGACGATCGGCATGGGTTCGATGGCGTTGACGCCAAGCGCCACGAGATGCGGAATCTGATCGAGCACATCCAGGAAATTTCCCACCCGCATCTGGCGGGCGTCATTGCCATTGTTGTCCACGCCATAAAACCTGCCAATATGAAATTCATAAATCACCAGGTCATTAAACGGCGGGGTGCGGTGCTGTTGATCATGCCAGGGGTAACTGATTGGATCACGGACAATGCAATCGCAATCGGGATAACCATAAAACTCCAGCTCGCGCGCATAAGGATCGCGCTTGTAAGGTTGCGCGCCCCGGTTGGCAATATAAAAGCGGTAGAAATCGCCGTCACGAACACCGCGAAGAAAACCTGTCCAGGTGTTGTCACCATTTCGGTGCAAACGCCGCTCTCCATTGGGTTGCCAATGATCATCCGGCCCGTTGATGGTGTCAGGACTGGCCGATACGCGAATATAAACTTCGATAGCGTCATTGGGCGCCCAGACACGGAATGTGGCGCCATCCGCAATCAAATTGACGCCCATTGGCGTGCGTTCATTAATATGTTCCTGAGTAACCGGGGACGACAACCGCTCAATTTCCAGTTTTTCAAGCAACTCCGTGAGCGCAGGCTCTTTGGCAGCCTTTTTGCCCCGGGTTTGCTTAGTTTCCGTGTAATCCGCCATACACCCTCCTGTTTATTGAGGATCTCTGAAATGTGTTGAGGTTATAAAGGCGATCGTTATAAAGACGATCATTATAAAGACAATCGTTTGAAAGGCTTTGCTGATTACTACAAAGTAGCAGAGTTTTGCTGATCGGCAAGAAACAAAAGTACTATTGACAAATGCGCAAACTATTTCGAGGACTCTTCAATCATGAAAATTTTTATTCAATTCTTGCAGTTTCTATTTGGCAGGCAAACTGGTTTTACTTGATATTCCCCGCGAAAAAACATTGCGCATATTAAGCGGGCTTTATCTGAACAGGCTTATCATGACTCCCCTGCTATACAAGGGACGATCTGATTAACTATAAATCCCCCCTCCCTTTCAGGGCAATGCTATTGACTTAAGAAATGCATTTTGTACGCGGATGTACATCAAAACAAATGTGATAAACTGTTTTCCTGATGCAATGGTTTGGTAAATTTATTTAAAAAAGGAGACTAACATGGCACACGTATTGATTTGAAAATCCATGCCAACTTTCTACTGTTATTGATAAATTTTTAAATATCATTCCTGCCAATCAAAACAAAATATCATTACAATCTCCCCAGCATTTTATACGCAACCGCAAACTACCGTTAGCACAGCTTATTACATTAGTATTATCGCTATCGGCTAGCGCTAACGGTAGCGTTGATCATAAGAGCGGCGTTTTTTTCAAGAATGCTAAACGCAGTGGCTTATGGCCACAAGCACAAGCGGTTCACAAAAGCGCTATCACGCGCTCGCGGCAAAAGCTCCCTTGGCAAGTCTTTGACGATTGACTCAAGGAGGCAGTTAACATCGCCTATGATCATTGGCCGCAAAATCCTGAAGGCTTGTGGCAAGGCATGTCGGTATTTGCCGTGGATGGTTCAAGATACGATCTACCGGCCACGCAACAACTGCGTACAACATTTGACCCTTGCAGCGGGCTCGATTCCCCTACGCACAAACATTTCCCCCAATGCTTAGTCTCCACGGCTTACGATGTGTTTCGCCGTCTACCCGTGGCAAGAACGGTCGTGGGCATTGAGGCGGGGAATGAACGCGAACAAGCAAAAACCTTAATTCAATCGATACCCTCTGGTAACGTGGTGCTCTTTGACCGGGGTTATCCAAGTTATGACTTAATTCGCCACATGAATCACCACTATGAGGGCTAATACGTTTATCGCTGCCAAGCGAGCCAAACATTTCCGGCGGTTGAGTCTTTCCTTGCCTCAGGAAAACAACAAGCGATGATCCATATCAACCCATCGAAAAAATTCAATCAAAGAGCCTCACAACAAGAGCGCGTTAGTAGCCGCCCGATTCGACTAAGAGCGATCCGCTTAGAGAGCCCAGAGGGTGTCATATCAGTACTACTGACAAACCTGCCTCGCACGCCGTTTACTCGTAAAACCATTATCGATTTATATTTCAAACGCTGGGCGATAGAAGAGCATTATCGTGACGAAAAAGTATATCTCGATATTGAGGCTTTTCACAGTAAAACGCCCAATGGCATTCTCCAGGAGTTGTTTGCGGTTTTAATTATGTCCGTTATATCGAGAACGCTAATGGTCTTATCGGCGTCACAATGCAATGGACGGCCAATACAGCCACAATTCAAACACACGATGCTAACGTTAGCATCGGAGGCTTGCGTGCTGGTGAGCAACAATCCAAATAAAGCTTACGAAATCTTTAATGACATATTACAAGAAATAAAACGCGTGAAATATTATCGACCGAAAACGCCTCGAAAACCTCAACCGAGAGTATCAAAAACACCCATGAATAAATGGCGTGAGGCAAAAATACGAAAAATAAGGGGTTGTTAAGTCAACAGCATTGGGGAGGGGGTTAGGGGGAGGGTAAAAGTTTCAAGTGCTTATCCGCACCCCCGGATCGAGTCCGGGGCAGGCTCTGGCCCTTGGCATTAACATCCTGCACCGCCCTACCTCATGTATCCTTGCAGTCGTCTCCCTCAGGGAGGGTGCCGCAAAACCCGTTTTTCTGCAGGTTGGTGGTGAGGAACTCAACCCTGCATACTTTGATTTCTAAAAGGTTTCTGTTGGACTTCGTACCTCAGCCCAACCTGCGCATGAGTTTTGCGACATCCTCTCAGGGGAGAGAGAAATAATCGGAAATTCCTCGGCTTTGAAGAGAATTTAACAGCACCCGTCTTATTCGAGGTGTGATGATTTTGTAATAGTCTTGTAATGATTGTGACTGGCATGGAAATTATGAAAATGGCTGGCGCTTTATTCTTCCAGTTCCAGTATTGATTGTGATTCCTGCGCGGAAAACACGCTCATCGAAAGCGGCGCGCACAGGCGATCGCAAACCTCGCTGATTTCTTCATAGAGCGGTAATGGATTGGTTGTGTAGCGGCGGGAAAAATGAAACGGCGCCAGGCGTGTAACACCGGCTGCCATGGCAATCTCGCCACAGGCATGTGTGGTTAAATGTCCGGTGCGTCTTGCCTGTCGACATCACTTTCCAGAAAGGAAGCTTCACAGAAAAAAGTATGCGCATTGCGCGCGAAAGCAGTCAAGCGCTCGCGGTTATCCGGGGTATCGGCAAGATCCGTGGCATACACCAGTTTCTTGCCCGGGGTGATCAGTGTCAGTTCGTTACCCAAAACGCCGGCCTGTTCCGCAGCGCCGTCTGGCAGCTGAATCATCGCGTTGTTGTCATCCGCCATCAGGCATTGTTTCAATTGCGTCAGCCAGTGACCCACGTTTAGATTACGCGCGTGCAGCCGGTCTTTGCGGATATTAATCTGCTTTGCGGCTTCGTAGGCATAGGCGATAACCGGTATCCGATTATGATCGAGTACGGTTGCACGCACTTTAAAGCCCGGTTCATCCAGTAAAACGCCATTCACCCAGCCGGTTTGACCGAGTGGAAAAGGCTCTTTGCGACCGGCCTGCATGCTGAAGCGTTGCAAATGCTGCCCGTGGATTTCAGTTATTTCAAATAATGGACCGTGCTCCGCCACCCGGTCCCATAAAATACCCTGGATGAAACCCGCGATATGCGTGGTCAGGCCCGGTGGCCCATAAAGCCGGCACGGCGGAAACTCGCCAATGCGCGACCGCAGCAACCACAGGAATCCTCCGATATGATCAAAATGCGCGTGACTGATGAATACGTCACTGATTTGATGCGCAAGGCGCGCCGGCAAACGCCCGCCCTGACCCAAATCAAATAATAAACTGCGGCGCTGATAACGCGAACGAAGATGCAATAACGGATCACCGAATACGCCATTGACCAGCGCGATATCGATTGGCCCCACACGGCCCACTATGCGCGGCCCGTTGCTTTCTTCCATCGCAGGCGCCAGATACGCTGGCGGGATATGTTCAAGACGTTCGGCGGCAAACGGCGCCGCGGTTTCCACAACGCCCTCAGGTGTGCGCACCGCATCCCGCATTACAATCGTATCAAACTTGTCAAGGCTTCCAACGCCGGCTGGAAACCGCGCCAACAGCGTGTTGCCTTCCAGCCGCTGCGTTTCACCCATGGCAATGGTGGCGGCGCCGGATAACAAAGCGATTTGCCGGCCGGTCCAGACGCTGGGTTCTTCCCTGGGCGGTGGCGTACCAAGGAGATTCACCCTGGCAAGATCGATGATCCGCTGCGTTGCATCAGCGAGAAACGCATCCCACTGCGTGGTGCGTTGCTTCGCCCGCGTCTTTTTACCGGGACGTTTTGCATCAGGCGCGGCCGGTACTGCAAATACTTCGATGCCCATGGCGCGCAGTTCATCGAGCAACGGGGGCGGCCGGTCCGCCACAGTAAACGCCAGGACTGCGTCAATTCGCGCGGCTTCGATCAATCCCGCCAGCAACTCCCGCCCTGCCACGCCACGCACCACGCCCGGCGCATCGACGAACACCATGCCCGCACCTAATGTTTGCGCCAGTCGCTGCACGGCAACAATCAACGGCAGGCGAAAACGTCCGGCATCCAGCGTGCATAATGCTTCATAAGTTATAACTTCCCAGTTATCGTTTAGCCACTTTGCCAGCGTTATGGCGCCCGGCACACCGAAGGCCGGTGAACCTGGATCAGCGCTGATACACCGGCTGAGCCGTCCACTGGCAAACAGGGAACGGGCCAACTGCGCAGCCATGGTGGATTTACCAATACCCGGCGGACCATACAACAAAACACGCCGGTCATACGCCAGGACAGTATCGTGAATTGCATAAGGCTGAATGAATTGAACCATAGCGGTAACGATTGTATTGTTTCCGGTTTAATACAGCGGGTGTTCCGGTTGCGCTGCAACTTCAGAAGTTACCATGGAATTATAACACCATCATGCCGGAAGAAACGTCCGCTGTCTTTTAGCGTAAAGTTATCCACTAACATCCGCATATTGCGCACACTTTTTTCGGCCGAAAGCGGCGCCTCATTGCCACCCATTCGTGTTCTTACCCAGCCGGGATGCACCAGCAAGATTCCAACACCTGATCGTGAAAGTTCGCAAACCAAACCTTTCATTGCCGCATTTAGCGCCGCCTTGCTGGAACGATACGCGTAGTCATTCGATGTGGTGATGTCTTCAATGCTGCCCATATGGCTGGTCACGGCAACAGCCAGGCGTTTTTCGCTTCGCGCGATATTTTTCCGCAAGGCTTCCGTCATCCGCACAGCGCCCAACGTATTAACGTTAAAGCTTTCCAGCCATGCGGCATAGTCAATGGCTCCCAGCTTGTCTTTTCCCCAGCGCTCGAAGTAAACACCCGCGTTATTGACGAGAATATCCAGTCCCGTCTCTTTTAATTCACCGCAAATTCCCCGGATGTGAATGTCTTGAGTGATATCCAGTTGATGAATGGAAATGTTGCCGTGTTGCCTGCTCAGGTGCTTGAGATCATCAGCGTGTTCGGGAAACCGGCAAGTGGCGTAGACCCGCCATCCCAGTCCGGCATATTGCCTGACCCATTCCAGGCCTAGCCCGCGATTGCCGCCTGTTATTAAAATATTCGGCATAAAATTTTCCAGCTAACGTGATTTTGATTGGTTAAATTAATACATCGATAAACAGAAAAAATGAATTATTCGCGGCGAAATTCAATACACGCCCCTGGCAACATTCAATTAGATCGCGGGCGGTTGGGATAATTCCTGCCCTGTTGATCCTTTCATGTAACTAACAATACAACGATTCACGTTTTCTTGTCAGATTTTTCATTAATTTCAATACAGATTATCAGAAACTTTATATTCATGGTTACTTTGACTCCTTGGGGGCGGTGGATTATTATTGATATTACGTTCAGTATAAACTGTTACAAGAGAAGGCAAGTGCGCGTTCATTCCTGTTTGACGCTCGTGATGATTTTACTCGCGTCATCACCGGTACACACGCATGCAATTCAAGCAATGCAAGCAGAGAGCGGAAACATGACACCGGATTCGGGAATACAAGAGTCTATCGCATTGATGACAAACTTTGCGGAACGCACCGGGTTAAGCAGTGAGTTACCGCCGAAACGTTATCTGTGGACGGACGCTTTTGCGGTGGGCAACTTTATCGGCCTGGCGCGCGCGACCGGTGATGACCGCTATATGCAACTGGCGTTGCGCCTCATCGATCAGGTGCATCACACACTGGGAAAACATCGGCCCGATGATTCACGATCAGGATGGATCAGTGGATTGGCTGAACATGAAGGCGAACTGCATCCGGCCCGCGGCGGACTTCGCATCGGTAAACCACTGCCCGAACGGCGTCCGGACCAGCCTTTCAACGAGCAGCTGGAATGGAACCGTGATGGCCAGTATTTTCATTATTTGACAAAATGGATGCATGCCCTCGACCTGGCAACACGAGGCACAGGACAGCCACGCTTCAATCGTTGGGGACGGGAACTCTCCGAGACCGCGCATAAAGCGTTTACCTACTCGCCATCCGCTGCCGGTGAAACGCGGCGCATGTATTGGAAGATGAGCATTGATCTTTCACGCGCGTTAGCGCCTTCCATGGGACAGCATGATCCGCTTGACGGCTACATCACCTGCGTGCAATTGCGTTCAACAGCCGGCCAATTGGCCGCATCACAGAACGAACCGGACCTGGCAAAGGAAACCCGCCAGCTTGCGGCAATGATTGAAGACGGAAACTGGATAACCGCTGATCCGCTGGGCATTGGCGGTTTATTGATGGACGCTTACCGTGTGGATCAACTGACGCGGCAGGAAATAGAACTGAATAAACAGCTTCTTACTGCCTTGCTGTCAGCAGCGCTCACCGGTCTGCAATCTTATGCGCGCAGCGGCGATTTGCAGATGCCTGCCGCTTACCGCCTCGCGTTCCGGGAACTGGGTCTTTCGATTGGATTGCACGCCGTGGAACGCATGTGGAAATCCGCCGGTGAAAACGCGCCGCACTCCTCCACGGATTCCGATGCGCGCGCGGTATTGCAAACACTGATGCAATACCTGCCCTTGCGCGGGGAGATTGAGTCATTCTGGCGTGATCCGGCGCATCAGCGCACCGGCGTTTGGTCCGAGCACCGTGACATAAACGAAGTGATGCTGGCAACCAGTCTTGCGCCAGATGGATTTCTCATTCTGCTTCCACCCCGCTGAACACACCGTTCTCTTGCGGTACTACATGCAGCTCGCCGCAAAAGCATCATCGTACTGACTATTGTCCCTCCTGCCGATCAACGATACAACGCCGCGTGGAGAGCCAGTGGTATAGGTTGACTGACACTGGCGCCGGCGCCGTGCAAAGTGTATTGAGCGCAACACTGCAGAGGTGAAACTAGAGCAATCCCAACTTGTCTTCCAGCATTTTTATCTGCTGGCTCATTGCCTTGGATATGCGGGAGAACTCCTGCCGCAAATAGATGTTCTCAATGGTCATCTGAATGTTGTCCGCAAGTTTTTGCAGCACTTCTATGTCTTTTTTCGTATACGGATCCTGGCCAGGACCCGAAGAAACCTTGTTCAGAACCTGAATCGCTCCCGTTGCCTTCTTGCTCTCACTACTCATAATGGGCACGCATAACGCATTACGTGGCTGAAAGCCGGTCTTCAGCGAAACTTCGTAATGCTCGCCCGCGCGTTCTTCCAGATCAGTCGCGATCAGCGGCCGTCCGGTTGCAATCACCTCTCCCACGAGAGAACCAGCAAGCGAAACATGGATCGCATTCTCCTTTAATCCGGTGCCGCATTGCAGCCAAACCTGGGATGATTTTGGATTCAAAATGAATATACTGCACCGCGCGACATTTAGCGCCATGGGCACAAGCTCCACAAAACAGGATAGCAGGTTACGGTCGCCTGCCTGCCTCCATTTCGCATCCACCAGCTTTTGTTTGTTGCGCAGTTCTTTCAATTTCTGATGCAGATCCGATTTTTGCTGCCTGGTTTCAAGTCGGGTTACTTTGTTTGACCACATAGTTTCACTCTTTATGCGTTAGTTATTTCCGTTGCGTGAACCTGCCATGACATCCGCGCCGGCGCAAAAATTAAAGATAAATACGTCCTGCCCAGGCCACTCAGAATTTTAAAATGATTACTTATGACTTTGGCGAAGTTTCCGCGGCCTCCAGGTTAATATCAACGTCCGGATAATCTGTTATTCACAAAACCGTGAGCCGCTCTCTATTTCCATAGCACTCTATTTCTATAAACGTCCATTTCCATAAAAAGTAATCCCCTGATTCCGGCAAGTTTTTGTGACGCACTCCACAATTCAGCCAATCCAGAGGGCCAGCTCCGCCGCGATAAAACAGCTCGCATTCGAAAAATCCCGAGTTCCGCAACTTGGCAAATCCGTTGACTATTCCCGGCGTTGCTGATGTAAATGGGCTGGAAAAATAATTAAAGATTTTCAGTTCGCCGAAAATGCTGATTTTGGCCGCGCTTAATATGGTGACCATGACACAGCGATTTATATCAAAACCACTCCATAAAACTCACTCCGGGACGATAAAAAAAGTACATGTATCAGCAGCAGTAGACATATAGGAGGACGCTTGTAGTGGTCCAGATCAGCATCAGCACGAAAACCTGTATTGACATTTATGAAACAGACGCGTTTTACGCCGACATTTCCCTGTTTGACACCCGACGCAAGATCGGCCCCGAATACGACCTCGCCGCTTTAAACAAGAGCATATTGGATTTTCTGTATGAATTCGGTTGCTGTACGGCAACCAGGGAATCTGAGAAGCTCGAACTTCGCGCTCTGGAAAATAATTTGTTGAACTGCCAGCTTGAAGACGAAGATTTACTGATTTCCTATAGTGATCCCGCATTCTTTATTTGATTCTGAAACCGCTTGACGCATGATGATGCTTTCAATAGTAATCCACCGCTAACCCGCCATTAACCTGTTAATGAACGCGTGGTTTCGGAAAATTAACCACTGCCTCACAGCATTCACTTAACCTGCGCGCAGCCAGGATTGCACAAACTTAACTTTTTACGGATAAAATGTTTAACAATGCGGACAATTATGACAATGCTGACAATCTTTCCAGCCTTACTTGATTGTCATGCAAATGAAATTTTTCTGTTCTGACAGAACGTTAACGTCATTGAATCGCTGATTCCGCTCCTTGGCACATACCTTGCTCGTAAAAGCCGCATAACAAAACAACAATTCAGCATGTAACGTCAATGACAGACAACGGTACTCAGTACCGGGAGGAACATCGTGTTTAATTTCAATAGCGCAAATATCAGTAAACATGAAGCCGTCGTACGTATCTTTGGGGGAATTGTATTAATTCTGGCAGTACTGGTGTATTCATCTGTCCCGCCGTGGCTCTCCCTCATCGCGGTATATCCTATAATGAGCGGTATTATTCAGTGGGACCCGCTCTCCGGGGTATTTTTGTGGGTCCGTTATAAAATTCACAACTATCTTTGCCGGAAATCCAAAGCCATTCACCGGCAAGCATACACTCACTAGAACTGTAAAACCGGATTACGGTATTCACTTAACCAGCCGCCAAGACGCTGGAAGATGAATATTATGGTTATCAGTTTGACTCACTTTGGCAGGGGCGCCAACCTTCAATCATTGCGGGCATCATCCCATGCTACCTGCATGCCTGCACCCCCTCGCGGGCGCCTTTGCCGTTCTTTTTCATTAACCATGACAAAAGTTGATTATACCGATATTATCGATATAATAGCCCACGCTACTCGTCAATTATTATCCAGTGAAGGATTGCATAAACCGTTCAATTCCGCTTCGTCATGGCTTTCGCGTGGTTTGCATGATGTACCTAAGGACAGTTTTCCGGAGATCATGGGTTTGTGATCCTTGAACTGGAACAAACAACAGCTCAAACATTTTCTAATCGTGCGGATATCAGGAAAGATGACATGAATGCAATATTCCATTGCTACGCTTCACAGTAACCTCTGTAGTATGAATTGCCTTAACCAGTTTTAGTCTTGGTATCACATTGTGAAAATGCCCAGTTCCGGCCCGGTGATATTTCAATCCATGGAATACAAGGAAACTGACAATCAAATGGTGTTACTGACTATTCAGCGCATTGTGAAACTCCTCAATCAAAACGTTGATCCTGAGCCCTCTATCACCAAAGTGCTGCAATTGCTGGAGGACCAGGTGAATATTCATAAACCTTGCGTGTTGCTTCCTGATGAAACCACCAGGTTATTTCAAATTGCTTATGCCGCGGGTGTTCCAGCGGAGGAATACCAGTCCATCCAGGCTAAAATAAATAACCACATTTATCAGGATCAGCTCGTCCGCATCCAATCCATCGTGGCAAAACATCCGGCGGTCAAAAAAACCCTCAACCGCTACAATATACCGCTTAAACACTGCGTCATTGCCGAAGACTGGGTGGGTATTCCGATAATGCATGACAACATTCTGGGGGGAATGTTTGCAGCGTCCGCACTTGTAGAACAGGAAGAGCCGTTTAACTCCATAATTGACGTGCTGTGTATCAGCTCCACGATCATAAATCATTTGCTGCAAATCAGCGCTCTGGCCAGAGACAAAGGCGGACACACCGCCGATAACAATCTTCGCGGCGCCGCCAATGAATTTGCCGATATCTCCAGCCAACACGGCATCGTGGGAAAAAGTGACGCGCTGCAGAACGCGGTTAAATCCGCGTTGCGCGCCGCCAGTTCCCAGGCGTCAGTGATGTTGCTTGGCGAATCAGGCACCGGAAAGGAAAAATTCGCGCGCATGATTCACAATGAGAGCAACCGGAAAAACCAGCCCTTCATCGCAATCAACTGCGCGGCGATACCGGAAAACCTTCTGGAATCCGAATTATTCGGCCATGAAAAGGGCAGTTTTACCGGCGCCACCAATACCCGCAAGGGCAAATTTGAGCTTGCTTCCGGAGGAACTCTGTTCCTTGATGAAATCGGTGATATGAGTCTTGATCTGCAATCAAAACTCTTGCGCGTTTTGCAGGAGAATGTATTGCAGAGGATTGGGGGAACAGAAGATATACCGGTCAACGTCCGCATCATCACGGCGACGCACAAAAACATGCAATCGGCCGTGAATGATAAGGTGTTCCGGCTGGATCTGTTTTACCGCCTGAATGTAATCCGCATCAAACTGCCGCCGTTGCGGGAACGAAAGGGAGATATCAGTTTATTGACACGCTATTTCTGGATCCGGCAAAACGAAAAACTGAAAACAAATATTACCTTGACGCAGGAAGCAATCGGCAAGTTTGAACGTTATTGCTGGCCGGGTAATATACGGCAACTGGAAAACGTTATTGAACGCGCCGCGGTGATCATGTCGGATGGCAACATCGTCACGGCGTCGGACATAGAACAAATCATCAATGAAGAATCAAAAATCGATCTGGAATCGCATTCCTTGTCCAACGATAACAAGATTAAAACCGAAAAGGTGTCGTACTACACCTATTTAGATACTAAAGACGACCTCACCATTGTCAGACCCTATTGCCGGGTAACTGTTGATGAAAAAGAGCAGATAGTCCAGGCGCTGAAATACGCGAAAGGCAATAAAACCTATGCGGCGAAAAAGCTGGGACTGACGCCGCGACAGCTGCATTACCGGATGGAAAAATTGAAAATAGAGTACTAACGCCTGCGCCGCTATTACCCCCTTAAACCGGCAACCCAGGATTAATGAGTCCCGGGAATATCAACGTCATTCATTCCCTGCGCTGGTTATCCTTTTTAACTAAACCCGCGGTTTGGCGGCGCAAGTTCGGTCCTGCAACATTGTCAGGGCGCCAGTACATTTATCGTGACTGAAAATATGCCACTGGTATAAACGCCAGTATAAATCGCTGAACATGTTATACAATCGACAGTATAAGTAAAACTATCGGCGCCGGTAAATCCCGGATCAGGCGTGTAAACAAGATCGGGATACGCGCCGCTCAGCACGCCGTTACCGGGCGCGCTGGCTATTCCCATATACACGGGATTGGCATCCGGATTTTCCGGGATGTTAAATTGCAGATCCAGAACGATGCTGACAGCCTGAGTTGTGGTGAACAGCTGGGGATTTGCGATAATTTCAAATTGACAGGGATTTGGATCGGACAGATCCGCCAGTCCATCGCCATCATCATCGGCATCGACGTTGTTTGTCACGCCATCGGCATCGTTATCCAGCAGGAAGCTGATATCAGGCACGGGGATCGCCGCGCCTGTTTTCGCGATGCTGTATGCGGTCAGATTGTCCGTTATCGTCTGCGGATTCAGCAGGCGGGCGGCAAAATCAAGACTGGAGACATAAACCGGGCCATTGCTGGCGGAGTTATCCGGTATTTCCGCTGTGTCAGGAGAGTTGTCACCGTCAATTTTACCATCCTTTTCCAGATCATCCGCGATGGTTGTTAACATCTCCGCGAGCGGGCGGCTGTTAGCATAGAGCCCGGATTGATGGTAAAACGCGGCGGAGATAAACAACAACACTGCGTTCGCATCAGGATCTGAATCTGCCTGATTGTTATATACGGTCATGTTGCTGAAGCTGTAGTTATTCAGGTGATCGGCGAAGATTACTTCCTTGAGTTCGTCAATTAACTCCTGACTTGCCTGTACGGTGGCGTCACGGGGATGCAGGCCGTTGTTGACAATCAAATAGTTGATTCTGGAATGAATCAGGTGAGTCAGTATATTCACACTGACAAAGGGCTTGCTGTCCGCGCCATGATAATAGGTGCTTTTAAGGGTAATTGGCTGTTCGGATATCTCACCTGTTATCTCATTAAAATGCCGGCCGGTAACCGTAATGCCGTAAACCGTGTCCGGTTCGAAAGTGAATTCCAAACTTCCGATATCATCCAGGGCCTGTCACAATGGCGTAACCGCCAGCGGTAAAACTCCAACGCATATTAATGCGACAGACGTATGCGATGCATGCCACTACGTGTACCCGGCGCAATGGGCGCCGGTTATGCAAGTTGATCACAACCAGGTCTTAGGCACATGTTCAAGTTGCCACAACGGCGTCCTGGCAAGTGGAAAAAACGCGGCGCATATTCCTACCACCTTTGATTGTTCAGTGTGTCACACGACAACAGCATGGTTGCCTGTCATTAACTAGCAGTACCGGGTTAGTATGGGGGAACGGCCGGGTAGAAGCGGTGTGTTAGCGGTATACGTATGGGCATGTTAACACTTCGCTTCACCCGGCCTTTTTGTAAATTCCTTATTCCCGGCAGTAACCCAGCATTGTTACTTAGACACCGCGCATCGTTATACATATATAGTATACGCTCATCGCTTTTGTCGAATATAACGTGTCAGAATAAAACGTGTCAGAGTGGAATCGTACATAGTTAAGCAAACAAAACCAGTTATGCCATGGCCACCTGAAACCGACGCAAGCTACGAGGAAAAAATCGTTGGCGGTAAGGATGCCGCCATCGAGCGTTCACGGTGATATTCGCTGCGCATGCCCCCCCTTCTGTCCTGAATAACTATGACACCGGTCCCGGTTTTGACAACTCATCCATCCGCGCTTGACGCCGCCGCTTATCCATCAGATTTAAGCCGATCTCTGTGTACTGAAATAATGTGGTACTGATCAAAACAACAGTATCCCCAAATAAGTGGTACGGCAAAGAATCTTTTTTCGCCGCGCCGGCGAACGCCGGTATCCGTGCGCCCGTGAGGGCGTACCATCAGTACAGTGGAAGTCTGTACAGGAGTTTGCCATGAACTTCATAACCGAACGTAACTGCGTCGCTGCGAAGCGGGGTGGAGAGCAACGGGAGGTGAAAGCCCAGTCCGTAGGATAACGAACCTGATATTGGCGGCATGTTGCGGCGAGCCTGCGGATACAAGGCGAAGCCTGAGAAACCGTCAGACACGCTGAGTATGGTGAATCAAGTGATGTCTGAGCACATGACGTGTTTGAGGATGGAATGGGTTGAAGGTGGTGCGCATTAAGCGGGGAGACCTGCCTTGGTGGTGAAACGGGGCAGGAGTCAGAACCTTCATAGTACTGTGACGTTGAAAGCGGTGGTGATGGCGACGATGTGGAAACGCATCGGCGGAGAACCTGGAGTGGACACTCTGCCTAAGACCAAACGCGCAACGCGAAAAGTGCGGGACAGCATAACCCGTAAACAGGAAAGGGAGGTAGGAAGGTGGAGACGTGAGGACCAACCAAAGGCACTGTGTAAACGGAGTATTGAAAGTGTTGGAAACAACTAGACAAGATACAGAAACGTCAGCCCTGGAATGGGGTTGGGTGGAAGCCTGCGTATGGAACGAGCGGATGTTGGCGGCGCTGGATAACGGCGTCAAAGGAGGCAAATGGTTTAGTCTGATCGACAAAGTCTATGCGAAAACGACGTTACGAACGGCATGGGAAACTGTGCGCAAGAATCGAGGTGCAGCGGGAGTGGATCAAATCACGATTGAACGGTTTGACAACCAATCACAGCGTTACCTGGACGAATTGCATGAGCAACTTAAAACCGGAAACTATCATCCCCACCCCGTGCGACGCGTGGAAATTCCCAAGGCCGAGGGTAAGAGAAGACCGTTGGGTATCCCGGTTGTGAAAGATCGGGTGGTCCAGGCCGCCGCGAAGAAAGTCATCGAACCCATATTCGAGAAAGACTTTCTGCCGGTGAGCTACGGCTTCCGCCCCGGCAAGGGTTGCAAAGACGCCTTGCGTGAGGTAGATGAGCTGATTCAATCGGGCTATGTCTACGTGGTGGATGCGGATATTCGGAGCTATTTTGACAGCATTTCCCATGACATGCTGATGCGCAAGATGGAAAAACGCATCAGTGATGAAAAGTTGCTCAGACTCATAGGAGCCTTTCTCAAGCAGGATATTTTCAACGGGCTGGAACAATGGACACCAACCAAAGGCACACCGCAAGGTGCGGTACTGAGCCCTCTGCTGGCGAACATTTACCTGCACGATCTGGATGTATTACTGACGGAGCATGGCTTCAATATGGTCCGATACGCAGATGACTTCGTTGTATTATGCGAAAGCCATGAACAAGCCACTTGCGCTTTGGAGAATATCCGAAGCTGGATGGCTGCGAATCGACTGGAACTCCATCCAGACAAGACGCATCTTGGAGACTGCCGGCAAGTGGGACAGGGCTTTGAGTTTCTGGGGTATCGATTTGAAGCGGGACAACGCTGGGTGAGGCGTAAAAGTATGCGCAAGTTGCGCGATGCAATCCGGAGCCGTACGGCACGTGGACGAGGGGTGGCCATCACCTGCGTCATTGAAGAACTCAACCCCATTCTTCGAGGATGGTTTGAATACTTCAAACACGCGCATCGGTACACCTTCACCAACGTGGACGGTTTCGTACGCCGACGCCTGCCTGCTATCTTGCGCAAGCAACAGCGCAAGCGTCCCGGACAGGGTCATGCTCTCAGCGACCACAAGCGTTGGCCGAATGCCTTCTTCGCAACTCATGGGCTGTTCACCATGACTCAAGCCTATGCACGCGCGAGCCGATCTCGTTGAAGCAACCACCAACTGGAGAGCCGTATGCGGGAAAACCGCCTGTACGGTTCGGAGGGCGGGGACGGCAATGCTGTTCCCGACCCCTATAGTGAATATAGTCAACGATCTTTTTTATTCTCCTGGATTCCGGCTACCGCCTGAATAGCGACGCGCGTCTGACTCCAGTTTCAATTCCCGGCCTGCTATTGACCAGGCTCAACGCGCGGGGACTGTTAATGTGGCATGGTTTATACGGCTCTTTTATCCGGCTGTGCGCACAGCGAACTCAACACGCGGTTTAACGGAAAGGATTACACATGGGCAACATTAAATCACCTGCAAGCGTCGAGGCTATCGAGGTGAAATCCCGCGGCGTCTCCGATCTGCTCGCCGCCATGGGCAAAACCGCCTATCAGGGACGCACTCTCGCCGAAGCCGCCGAAATCTGGCAAGCGATGCTCAACGAGAAAAATATCGCTATCGTGATGGGACTGGCCGGCTCCATGAGCACAGCTGGTCAATGGAAGCTGGTGCGCTGGCTGATCGAACAGCGTTTCGTTGATGTGCTGGTCTCCACCGGCGCGAATGTTTCCGAAGATATTGTCGAAGCAATGGGGTACAGCTATAAACAGGGAACACCGCATATCAACGACGAGGATTTACTGGCGGCTGATCTCAATCGATATTACGATGTGTATGGCAAGGAAACCGACTACCGCGAGATGGAGGAACTACTCACAGGATTCATGTCCGGCCTGCCTGATGGCGCGGTGTATTCATCCATGGAACTGCTGCACCTGTTCGGGAAGTGGCTAGGCGCCAAGGGCATCAACAGCATTCTCGCCGCCGCTGCGCGCCACGGCGTGCCGGTGTTCTCTCCCGCGCTCTTTGACAGTGCGTTCGGCGAGGCCTATTTCATGGCGAAGAACCGCGGCCGGCGCATAGTCGTCGATCAGGGTCGCGAGTTCGATCAGTTCGTCGGCATCGGCGCCGGCGTTGGTGACGTCGGCGTCATCTATATTGGCGGCGGCGTGCCAAAGGACTTTACACAACTCATGGCAATTTCGCTGTCGCCGCGTTTCGAGGACGAAGCGGTTCCCGGCCGCCGCGGTTTTGAACGCAAGAGTCTCAAGGAATTTTACTATCCCCATCGCTATGCCATCCAGATCACCACGGACTCACCGCAATGGGGCGGTTTGTCCGGCTGTACCCTGGATGAAGCAGTAAGCTGGGGAAAAGTTTCGGCGCAAGGACGGCACGTGACCTGTTATTGTGACGCCACCATCGCCTTGCCGATTCTCACTCATGCGTTGGCGGAACGTGTAACGCAAAGGCGGCACATCCCGGACCTGAACCGGCTGTTCAACGATCCGGGTTAGGCGGCAAGCATGATTCCCAACAAACTTTTTCTGACCAAAGGCGCCGGGCGTCACCGCGAGAAACTGCATTCTTTTGAACTGGCGCTGCGCGACGCGGGCATTGCGCATCTGAACCTGGTGACAGTGTCCAGCGTGCTGCCGCCGGCCTGCGACGTCATACCGAAAGACAAGGGACTGACTTTGCTCTCGCCCGGTGAGATTACCTATGTGGTGCTGGCCCGGAACGAAACCAGCGAACCGCATCGTTTGTTGTCGGCATCCGTTGGACTCGCTATTCCGGCCGACAAGCACATGCATGGTTACATCTCGGAGCACCACGCTTTCGGCCAGGCCGGCGAAATTACCGGCGATTATGCCGAGGATCTTGCGGCAACGATGCTGGCCACGACCGTTGGGCTTGACTTTGACGCGGAACAGGCCTGGGATCAACGCAAGCAGCATTACCGCACCAGCGAACTCATCATCCGCACCACCAACGTCACGCAATCGGCGACCGGTGATAAACATGGTTTGTGGACTACCGTTGTCGCGGCAGCGGTGTTCGCGCCTTGATGCGGACACGTTCCTTAAATGCGGTAAACTGGTAACAAGCGGTTTCATTGATGATCTTCAACGACCCGTCACAGGATTTTCCGTACACATAGAACCAGAGAATCCTGCCGGATTTTCGCATCACGCGGCGGTTAATCACGGTTTCCGCCGCAACAATCGGCAATTACTGATTCCTATTATCGAGGAGACAAGACATGGACAAAGCGGTCGAAAAATTGATACGGGAAATACTTGCGCAAAACAATATTCTGACGCTCGCCACGATCCGCCCGGATGGCTGGCCGCAGGCGACCACGGTAGGTTATGCCAATGATGGTATGAAAATCTATGTCATGACATTTCCACAGGCACAGAAGGTCAATAACATTAAACACGATCCCCGTGTATCCCTCACTATCGACCATGATGAATCCGACTGGAACAAGATCAAAGGCCTGTCGATGGCGGCCCGCGCTGAAATAGTGACGGATGCGAGAGAAATATCGCATGCAGGGGAATTGATGCTTGCCAAATTTCCCCAACTCAAGGACTGGCCTGAGCCGGACCCATCCGAAATCACCGTGCTCAAACTAATGCCACAGGTTATTTCAGTGCTGAATTACGAAAGAGGATTCGGGCACACGGATCTTGTGGAAATGTAACAGCCGCAAACATGAACATTACAGCGCCGGGCATTCGGCCGGGTTTGCAGGTTATTGCCTGCAATCCCCGTCTGCAACAATTCCATGCTTGTCATTGAGAATCCTTTTTAATGAAGGGAACTTGAATCCTGATCACTGTTTTTTGAAACACAGGAAACTTCAGGCAGCAAAGAGTTATTATGCTTTCACCCGCATGAAGTAGAAGTGCGCTTCATTTAAAACAATGAAAGCGGCGGCAAGCTCCCAGCCTTGCGCGCCGAGGCTGTTCAGCTCCTCTTCCGCCGGGAGTGATTGATCACGCACGGCCTTTACAAGGTGTTTGTATTCCCATAATAGAGGCTCGTCAACATACACCATCGGTTGCTGGTCGGTCATCACGGTATCCTGAACATTTTTGGCCGCTGATTATTTTTGCTATTAATACGCGCGCGATAAAGCCGCAGCCATACAGCCTATTCACGGATGCGGAACTTGCCGTCAAGTCTATCCAGTTTTTCCATGATGCCGGTATATTCCAGTTCCGACATGGGCAGCATAGCCGCGCCAAAGAAACCCTGGCGCCGCATCCCGATCGCTTTTTCGGAAACCGTGTTGCGGACGTTATCCCAGAAAGGATGAGCGAAGGCGTCAACGGCTTCCGTCATTTTACCTTTATGCATGGCAAACGCCGCGCAGCTGACGACCGGCGGCCCGTCAAAATAACTGATGCCGGAATTCAATGGCACCGGCATCAAGGGCATTTGATGCGATCCGCGCATGCAACCCGCTACATACGGGCCAATCGCATAGGGCGCGAGAATCTCTCCCGTCGCTGGAAAAGATTTTTGCACGCGCACCAGCATGACCGGATCATCCTTGCCGGTATATGTGCCCGCAATATTATGCAGGCGGGATGTTGAGACCACGACGGATTGTTCGTCCGTCGTCCGCGACCAGATGGATTCCACCACGTAGCGTTCGGTGTCGCGCAAAAGCGCCGCGATATCGTATAAATCTTCCGGTGCGTTGAGTTCAATGATACGGTCGCCTTCCGTGTGATTCACATCCATGATCACAAACCGGAATCCCTTCGCCATCACCGGCGCCAGCATCAGGCCCGGCGTCGTCATGGGATCGGCAAACGCCAGATACAAAGGCAGGTTGTAGGCGCCCGGATCGGTTTTATCCGCCGCAAAAAACAAAAACGGTTCGTTGGTCCGTTCCTCGAACTCCATCTCCGCCACCGCCGGACCCATGCCTTTAACATTACCCGAGAACGAGTCTTTCAGCAGATCCTGCCCCGCGCCATACAGACCCTGCGCTTTTGCGGTTTCGGTGCCGGTAATAAAGGCATCCCAGGCAAGTTTATGAATTTTCCCGTCTCCGGTTCCGCGCGTGTGCGTCATGACAATCGCAATGTCATCACCGGTAAAGCTGAGATAGTGGTCGATGAGCAGATCATGACTGTGTTTCTTAACATAAGAACTGACGCTTTCGAATAATTCCCGGGAAGGACAGATATGGCCTCCGATCGAGCCGATATCCGCTTTTATAACACTGAGTGTGAGTTTCATGTCTGTGCCGCTCCGTATCGAATTGATTGACCGCCTGTATCATAACCGCGGTATTGTCCGGAAAAATTGCTGCCCTGGAAAACAGGTTTTACTGTGGCAATGTAGTTGCTTGCAGTTTTTGTGTGAAAGGTTTTTTGATACGTTTAAAATACCGCGTTTTGAAATATGTAACACTGATATGTATCAATTACTTTTGGCATTGATACATGGGTGGGCGCCGCGAACACCAAAAGCCCTGTTTGTTACGGCATTATAAGGTTATCGCCGGCATGGCGGGCAAGGAGACCGTGAAAGTTTTTCTTACAGGGGGCCGCTGACGCACAATGCGCACCATCGCGCCCACCATAACCTCTTGATTGTTGCGGTTCGCGGAACTCACCGCAATCTGCGACTGTTTCAACTTACCACTGTTTCAGGAAAGGATGCGAGGTGAATTATATCTGATGCTTGCATCTTTACCCTCTCTCACAATGAGGGGATAACGATGACAGGAAAAACTTTAATATACCTGACCTTCTTTCAACGCCGCGAACGCATGGGGATAAATAACGAGATGGCGTTTGGGTTCACTGCCGACACTTTCCGTAATCACATGGTGGCGGCTGGCAACACGGTGCTGCACTTTGCGCAGGGCGGGAGGCTTGGGGGAAAGTTCCACTACCACGCCTTCCTTAATCGCGCGTTGAATCGCCGCTTCGGTTTCACGCACGGCTTCATTGATATCATCGTCATCCATTCCGCGAACCACATTGAATATATCGAGGAACAGGCGGCGCAGTTGGGATGTTGTGCTCTTCTTGACACTATACACGGGCAATCCGGTCGCCTGCACAAGACGGCGTAACCGCTGATCCTCAACGCGGCTGCGCAAGGTCACAACAAGATGCGCACGGTCCGGTTTATTCGTGGCGACCGCTTCAAGGCGCAAATCACGGATCATGCGGTCCACCGAGTCGCGGCTGATACTATAGGGAAAAATGCGCACCGGACCTTTGATATCGGCAATGGAAAACGCAACCGGTCTTTCAATATATTCAGCATCCGGCGGCGCAGCTGTTATTGTCACAAGCTCTTCACCCTGCGGTGTACGGCGCACGCCGCCGGGTTCCCTGCCGCGCAGCAGAGCATCAACCGCTTTCGCGGTATCGGTATGCACAATCACCTGATCATGATCCACTATTTCCACCACGGCGTTATAGGTGGGCGGCGCCTTGCGTTCACTGATGGTTTTTTGCGTGCCGCGCAGGCGCGCTTCCTCATCGCCCAGCGTCACGGTCTGCACGCCGCCAACCAGATCAGATAACGTGGGATTGCGCAGCACATTATCCAGGGTATTACCATGCGCGGTGCTGATCAACTGCACTCCCCGCTCGGCAATGGTGCGCGCCGCCATCGCCTCGGCGACGGTGCCGATTTCATCCACGATGATGACTTCGGGCATGTGATTCTCGACGGCTTCAATCATTACGGCGTGTTGCTGATCAGGATGCGCCACCTGCATGCGGCGCGCGGAACCTATGGCGCGATGCGGGATATCACCGTCACCGGCGATTTCATTGGAGGTATCAATAATGATGACCCGTTTGTTGAATTCATCGGCGAGCACGCGGGCAATCTCGCGCAGCTTGGTGGTTTTGCCCACCCCCGGCCGTCCAAGCAGCAGCACGCTGTGGTTGTCTTCAATCAGATCCCGGATCAGATCAATGGTGCCAAACATGGCCCGTCCCACCCGTAACGTTAATCCAACGATAACGCCAAGGCGGTTGCGGATGGCGGATATCCGGTGCAGCGTGCCTTCGATACCGGCCCGGTTATCCGCGCCAAATTCACCGACATTGCTGACCACCTGGTCAAGATCCGCCCGGGTCACGGGTGTTTCGGCCAAATCCATGGCACGGCCAGGCAAGCGCGCCTGCGGAAGCCGTCCCAGGTCAAGGACCACTTCCAATAATTCTTCGCGCGGGAGTTTACTTAAGGCTTCCTGCAGAGTTGCAGGCAACGCGGAAATTAATAGCGCCAAATCGTCGGTATGTGCGTGTCTGGTCATTCAATCAGTGTGAAAGCTTCAATACTCAATTAGTAAGCAAATTGCCCGAATTGTTCCCTTGGCGGCGGGTTGCTGCAGGCTAGCGGTTTCTCTTGGCGCGTCAGCGCAATAAATTAAGCGTTGTTTACCACCTTCCTCGACGGCCTGCTGTTGCGGGCCGGCCTCGCTATAATTATGGCACAATTTGAGTGTTGAATAAAAAACACAGCAATAAATCCCCTCATGCTCTGCTGCAGGCTGTTATGCTACCTATCTCCGCGTGGCAATAAACTAAAGAACAGCGAGCCGAATCAATCCATCGGCTCGCCGCTTTCTCTGCTGCGCTTATTGCACGCGCTTGATGACAATCTTCGCCACGGGATTGCGCCAGTCGTACTCGGCGGCGGAAAGACCGCCTATACCGTGAATACCGTTGTGAATATATACAAAACCCTCGCCACTATCGTCGGGTGACAGAGCCTCGCCGCCACAGGCCGGACCCGGCACGGTCGCGCACAATTCATCATTGGTTTCACTGCCGGCATCGTAGGCCGACGCCATATAGACGGTCATTTGCATGCCTTTGGGCAGCGGCACGTCTGTCAAAGCAACAAAGGCGTCATTCGTATTACCCAGCATGGCGCCAAGACTCAGGTGATCTCCCCTTGCCGTGGTAATCATCAGTGTTGAGGTCTGGCCGGGGCCGGTCCCGCCCGCGCCGACTTCCGCCGCGGTGAAACCAGGCGTGGCGCGCAGCTTCTCGGCCATGGGAGCGCCATTGCCGGCTTCCGCCAAAGCCGCCAGCTCTTCGCTTGGCGCTTCACCGGCCACGAAAAACGACATACCCGGCTGGTGAGCCGCCACCATCACCGGTGCGATTGGTTGCCCGGGAGTGAGGTTGGTGAGGGTAACTTCATAGACTTTTATATCGCCTATATCGCCGGCCCAGCTGGTGACCGCGGCAAAGACGGTGGTTGAGAGTATGCATCCCGCAATAACTGTTATCTTTTTACTCATAGTTAATCTCCTTTGGCTAATGTTCCGGTAAACACAATGTCAATGAACACCATATCAATGAACAAAGTGTCAATGAACAGAATGTCAATGAACACAGTGTCATCAAACAAACCCATTGTGGAGAGAAGATGGTGCACGCCAAAGGTCACACTCACGTCACGTAAAAATCACGTTTGTATCACGGAATTGAACTGAGTATAAACAACACCCGGTGAGCATTCATGATCAGCCATTGGTACCCGGTAAGCAGAACATACCCTTAGGTTGTAAAAAACACATGCTGCAAAGGTAAGCCACCTTGGGCTTGGCGTTGCCGGACACGCTGTAAATACGAAGTGCATGGATGCACAATCGCCGCGGGAGGCGCGAGCCCATGGATGGGCGAAGGTAGAACAATGCAGGAGCAATTGTCGAGGTTGCCGTAAGCGGCCGTCCATGCTTGTTTCGAAAAGAATGCTCGGCGGCGGCATCCATGCCGCCGACGGTTTTGAAATACACCCCCGAAATCGCTGACAAACCAATTTTGAGACAGGTTCTACAAAGTCACGGCAGTTGATCAGGGATGGCTCGAATACAGGCCGATTAAGAAGTCATTGGCGAAATAAAAAAGCCACTCCCGGTTCAACCGGGAATGGCGATAGTGGCCGAATAAAATTTACGGAAAATTTTATTTAGGCTTGTAGGCGGACGTGCGGCTGACAGTCCCATAGCGGGTAGTCGGCGGAATCGTCCTTACATTGGGGCTCGCTACCCGGCCTGACAATAACCGCAATTGGAATCCGGCACTCGTTTTCCACCACCAGATCCGGCCGCCAATATGCCAATGACAGTCACCGCCGTCCAGATGCGCGCGGATACTGACTGACGCCCGGAGGATTTCATGCGCTATGACCGATTCTCCAAACATAAGTCAATGCAAAAATTAATTGATAACAACAAACCTTGCATTCAACCCGCCTGATCGTATAAACACTAGCAAAAAATAGTGATGCAGGGCCCGCATGGCGCTTTCCTTCCGTCTTCACCGGCCATTACATGGGTGTCACTCATGTGTGTGTGGGGCCGCAACACCATAGGAGGTTTTTCAAGTATGATCGTCCCCCAAACCCGCGCCCTGAAAGGGAGGGGGAAATTTAGAATTAATCAGAGCTTACCTTATATTGACGCCGGTCATTGTAATTAAACAGTTATAAACTAGCATTCATAGACAGCCCCACTAATTCGTACATCAGCCAGCAGTCTTTGTATATATAGCACAAGCTGCGCAGTATTAATTCGTTTGTGGACCCTGTCGGCTGGTTTATATTTTACCGCCTTTGAGATTATCCGTTGGCGCGAAAGTTTGTAATGGATCTAAAACTGGTGATATCCGCATGTCCAATTTGCATGTCCAATTTAATGTGCAATGGGATGTGTAATGGATTTTCCGGTTACAGATAGGTTTAATGAAACAAAAAATGCTGGAACCAAGTTGAAGGGAGATCAGATATGGTTAATAAACGTTGGGTTTTGTTTTGTATACTCGCTGCTCTGACCGTTAGCGCTTGTGAAAAAAAGCCACCCCCGGAAGATAAAGTCCTCGACAAGCTGGTTCAGGACTCAACCTATATATTCAGCGGCGCCGTAGAGAAATCCGGCGCGGCGCACATGGAAAGCGTGCCGGTTAACGACAAAACCGCCGTGGTAAAAATCAGCCGCGTTTATACACCCTCTGATGTATTGGGTGATCTTACCGGGAAAGAAGTCACGATTCAGCTTCAGCAAGATCCTTCAACGGGTCCGGGCGAAACAACTGTGTTCTTCACCAACGGCTGGATCTATGGCAAAGGCATAGCATTTATGGAAGTGGGACGAATGAAAGAAGATCAGCCGGACAAATTCAAATCAAGAGTCGACAGTTCCTTGCAGCGAAAAGCGGACCAGCAATTAAAAGACCGTATTGACCGCGCCGCCATTGTCGCCGTGGCCAAGGTAGTCAAGACTGATGAATTGAAGCTCGATCAACGCCTGCCCATCAGCGAACACAATCCCCAGTGGCGCGAAGCCGTTCTGCAAATCAGTTCCATTGTAAAAGGGGAGTTGCAGGGCGAGGAACTGCGCATGATCTATCCTGAAAGCAATGATGAAGTGTGGATAGCGTCTCCAAAACCCAAAGTGGAAGCAGAAGGCATCTGGATACTGCAAAAAGACCAGCAGGAAAAAGGCGGCCCAAAATTCCGGGTGCCCGGCTATACAGCGCTTGATGCATTGGATTTCCAGCCCAAGGACCAGCTGGACAGAGTGAAACGCCTCACCGCTAAAAAATAATCCATGCATCACCTGTAGCGGCCCCCTGAGTCAAGGAAAAGAAAGGAGACAAAAATGATCACAAGATTTGTAACACCCGCAATGAAACTCTGCCTGCTTTTGGTTGCGCTACTGGCGCCTGCAGCAGT
>JAKEGK010000020.1 GCA_022627515.1 Gammaproteobacteria bacterium | reverse complement strand
TGGAATTACGCAGGTTGGCATGTTGTATTAAATAGCGGACCGCAGCCCAATCTAATTACTGCTATTTCCAATAGCTCACAAAGCCTATTAATTAATCATAAACCTTTAACAGATACATCCGTCTATACCAAATACACGAATTCTCTTGACTGCTACCCCATCTGCAACATCCAAAACGCAACTTACGTAGTGGCTCAGGTGAGCAGTCCCAACGGTATTGGCGGCACGAATACCGTTGGTTACCGCTACGAGGGCGCCAAGATGCACTCGCGCGGCCGTGGCTATTTGGGTTTTGCGCGCACGGTGCAAACCGACTATGCCACGAATATTGTTACCGTAACCAATTATTATCAAAAGACTGCCACCGCTGATGATTATTTGTTGGCGCCAACCAGTAAAGATTTCTGGATAACGGGCAACATGTACTACCGCTACCAAACCCATAACAACCGGTACTTGAATTATGAATACAACTACTGGACTACGCGGGCCTCAGATGCCAACGTCGTGCTGCCCTATGTTTACCGCAATTACCAATATACCTATGATTTTGGTTCGTCCTTGTCACGCAAAACGACCGACATTCCGAGTGGAAGCATCGACGCTTATGGCAACGTGCTGAAAAAGGTTGAAAGCACCTACGACTACACAACCAGTAAAACCTACACACAAACTATCGACACCACATACTATTCTGCCGACACCATCAATTGGCGCGTTGGTTTGGTTGACACCATCACTGCGACGAATGCAGTGCCGGATGAACGCGAAGGTTTTGCGGGTAGCACTATAACCCAAATTAATAAAACCAAATTCGAGTATCATCCCAATTCGTTCCTCATTTCGAATGAAATTACCGAACCCGATGAACTAACCACGTCTAACCTGCGCTTGACCAAGTCATACCTCTATGACACCTACGGCAATCAAACGCGGGTCACGGTATCGGGGGCGGGTATCAGTCCGTCGCGGGTAACGCAAACGGCCTATGATTTTAACTACGCCTACGACAAATACAAGGTTGTGTTAACGAACGCGCTGAACCACACTGAAGAACGCTATTACGACTGGCGCACGGGCAACATGGTGGCGATGATTGGTCCCAATCGTATATTGAGTACCAATGGATTCACCACGGAATGGAAATACGATGGCTTTGGCAGAAAAACCAAAGAAGTCCGCGTCGATGGCACCGTTACCGACTGGAGTTACCGTTGTATTAATACCGACTGCTCGCCAACATCAAGCCGGGAAGTGACGTTCGTGACGGAAACGGCCTCAGGTAAACCCGCTGTCACAACTTATTTCGACCAGTTATCACGAAAGGTGCGCACAGTAGCCGGCGGATTTAACAATTCCATCGTCCAGAAACAAGTGATGTACGACTCGGTGGGGCGGGTGAAAGGTGAAACAAATAATTATTATACTTCGCCGGTTGCGGGTACCCCTTACTGGACCTGCTATGACTACAATGAAATCAGCCGGGTTACGCGGCAGACGCTGCCATCCACCCTCAACTGTAATTCCACCGGTCTTTCCACGTTCAAGTCATTGGCCTACAGTTTGTTCCGGACCACGGAAACCATTTACAACAACGGCAACAATGGCGCGAGCACACAAACCAGCATGCAGCGCAAAAACGCGCTCGGGCAATTGGTGGAAATCCAGGATGCGGCGCTGAATTACACCTATTACCGTTACAACGCTTTGGGTAAATTGGTGGAAGTTAAGGATGCGCTCGGAAACCTGATCAAAACCGAATTCGACAAACTTGGCCGCAAAACCAGGATGGACGATCCGGACATGGGGGTCTGGTATTACGAGTACAACGCCGCCGGCGAGTTAACCCGCCAGCAGGATGCGAAAGCGCAAGTGGTTAACATGACTTACGATGCGCTGGGCCGGATCAAAACCCGTTCCGAACCGGGTGCAAGCACCACGACGTGGAACTACGACACCGCCACTTACGGCAAAGGCAAGCTGGCCTCGGTTTCAAATAACACCAGCGGCTATGCCCGCACGCATAACTATGACGCTTACGGGCGGCCATCATGGGTACAAACCCAGGTATTGTTCGAAAACTTCCGCATGGATACCAGCTACGACCAGTATGGGCGGGTGTCAACCACCACTTATCCTTCATCCGGGTCTACCCGCTTCGCTGTGCAAAACTGCTATGACAGCAATGGCTATTTGAAAGAAGTGCGGGCGCCCGGAACGTGTTTTACCAGCGGCACTGTCTACTGGAAAGCCAACGGCGTGAATGCGAGCGGGAAAGTCACCAACGAAACGCTTGGAAATGGCGTGTCCTCCGCTTACATTTACGATGACATGTGGGGTTATTTGACGGACATCAGCGCGGGCAGCGGAACGACCTTGCAGTCGTCAAAGTTTATTTATGACCGGTTAGGCAACCTTGAAAAAAGGCTTTTTAGTTCCCGTTCCGGGATTAATCCAGACGTGAGCGAGACGTTTACATACGACAGCCTTAACCGGCTAAGAAGCGCTACCACCAGCGGACCTTTTGTGCCCTCACCCTTGACTAAAACCTACAATTTCAATGCGATTGGAAACATTACCGCCAAATCCGATTACGGCAACGACTATCGATACGGCACGCGCATCAGCGTGGATGGTGCCGGCCCCCATGCCGTGCGCGAGGTTTACAACCTTGGAACGCTACGGGCGAGTTATATCTACGACGCCAACGGTAATATGACCAGCGGTGCGGGACGCACGATCAGTTACACATGGTTTAACCAGCCATACACGGTTTCTTCCGGCTCTAATTACTCGACGTTCAGTTACGACAGCGAGCACATGCGCGTAATGCAAACGAGCAACAAAGGCACTACAGTCTATGTCAATCCGCGCATTGATACCGGTGGCCACTATGAACGCGAAATCGAAAGTGGAGTAACCACACATAAGCATTACATTTACGGTGGCACAGGGGTTGTGGCCGTCCACGAAATCAAGCAAAACGGTTCACCGGCAACCCAAACCAAGTATTTCCTGAAAGACCATCTCGGCTCCATCGAAGTTGTACTTGACCAAAGCGGCGGCCAACTTGAGCGGCTCAGCTACGACGCCTTCGGTAAACGCCGCAACGTAACCGGCAGCGATGGCACAATCGTCGCGGCAAGCACTCATCACGGTTTCACCGGCCATGAACATCTGGACAATGTGTCGCTGATCAACATGAATGGGCGCCTGTATGACCCGACTCTGGGTAGATTTACGAGCGCTGATCCCTATGTGAAATTCGCGGGCAGTACACAGGGATTTAACCGCTATTCCTACACCGACAACAATCCGCTGTCACGGGTGGATATGGATGGGTATGGGTGGCTTAGTAAACAGTGGAAAAAATATAAGAAAACAATTACTACGATCGCGGTGGTTGCGCTTGCGGCATATACTGGCGGTTTGGCCTATAATGCGGCCTATTGGGCAACAGCTGCAAATTCGGCAAGTTTAACAGCCATGTCAGTAGCTGGCGGAGCAGCCGCAGGTGCAGCGTCTGGAGCGCTAATAGGTGCAGCGAGCGGTTATGCCGCAACAGGCACATTGAAAGGTGCATTAAGTGGTGCTGCATTGGGTGGCATAACTGGTGGAATCGGAGGCGCTGCGGGTGGTTATTTTGGAAACGGACTGATAGGCCGTGCATTGAATGGTGGCTTAAATGGAGCTATGCAGACTGGTTCTATTGAAGGTTTTGCGAGAGGTATGGTAGCTGGTGCGATACCTTCTGATCTGGGACTGACAGATGCATATATGAACAATGCATGGGGTAATGCTGGGATCAACGTAGTACGTGATGGTATAAGAGGGGCAATAGTTGACGGCGAACAGGGAGCTAAACGTGCTATTGCATGGGGACTTGGTAACAATATGTTTGGTCATTTACATGGGATGCTGTTTTCCAATGGTTCTTCCCCAAGATTTTCCCAAGGAGCGTGGCATTACGTAGTTGACAATATAATAGGTGGGCCGCCTGCTATTACGTTCGGCAATGTTATATCGTATGATGCCGATATGATGCTCCTTATATCTAATCATTGGAGTAATTGGGGTGCATTAAATGCGATTCCGAGTTACGCAGATTCAACAAGAATGCATGAGCTTGAACATGTTTATGCTCAAAGTTCGTTGAATGCGAGTTATTTACCATTGCATGCCATTAGTCAATGGAGCGGTTCGTATTTTCTGGAAACAGGACCTTATATGCCAAATTATGGATATGGAGCGTATTGGTAAGTAAATTGAGGGTATGATGCGGTTAATGCGCAATATCATGGTGTTTGTTTTATTTTTTGTGGTAGTTAGCTGTTTGCCGGCACCTGCGTCAATATCAATATTTACAAATATTGATAATACTAGAATATCGCAAATAGATATTGATCTACTGGTGCGAATTATTATGAATAATTCCAAGGCGGAACTAACTTGTGGCGAAACCGATAAGAAATGGGAAGCAATAGATAAGTACTCTAAACAATTTGTAATACCCACGGAAACAAAGTTATCTGGTGCAGTGATATATGTGCCATCGAGTAATAAGTTAAGAATTATATTTTTAAGTTCAACAAAAGAAGAAAAATTTAGCGATCAAGAAAAATTGGAAATCAAAGATCGTATATTTTTAATTAAAGAGGCGTTTAGAAAATGTCAAGTTGAGTTTAGGATATCTGGGGAAACCATCTAGTGCATGGGATGCGGTAAGGGACGAGCCGCATCATTCGTGTACGGTGAGATTAAGAAGTAACAGGAACAATCCCCATTCACCACTTATGCCAGAATCATGGAAAAAGTTTCCATGGTCCGAAATTGACACCCGGCGAAACAACGGAAACAGGGAGATACAGGGTCAGGCTTGTTTTATTGCATTATTGATCCAGCTCTACTAAGCATAATCCTTATGCCGAGGAAACCGCGATTACATATTGCCGACAGAGTCGATCATGTCATGCCACGGGGTAACGCTGGTCAGGCGATATTTTTTATGATGAAGTCCGTTATCATCTCTATCTTTTACTCCAAGAAGGAATATCACGGTACGGCCATCGTATCCATGGATTCTGTTTAATGAGCATTCACTGGCACGAATATTACGAGCCCCTTGATTCATTTGCTCCGCATGACTCAACATTTTCCTCTCGATGTGCAATACCTAGAAACAGCGAATACCACCCTTGATGAGGCTGAACTTGTCTTTTGTTAGATAAAAACCCACCATTGCGCTGGAGATAAATTCTCCTGCGGGATTGGTTTCTTTCATCTCCAAGGCGCAGTCCCAGACGTCGATAACCTTCCCTTTGTTCACTTGATATTTTGATACGGTACAGTTTGTCGCGAGGGTTACTTTGTTTTTAGACTGATAGGAGACCGAAAGAATGGTCGCCAGATGTTGACCCAATGTCACTTGATCGGTATTGCGCGTTGCTGAAAATTGTTTACAGTCCGGCTCTTGATTCAAATTCAATGTCGTATTGTTAAACAAAGCATCGAGTACCTGTTCACCAGTCGGCGCAGCCGTGCCAGCAACAACGGCACAAGATTGCACTAAAAGGATAACAACAATGATTTTCTTCATATGAATTTTCCATAGTAAAATTCGACTGTGGTCCCTGCTGTTTGGTAGGCGACATTAAATTTACTGATAAAACTGGCAAGCGGATCGGATAACACTTTACGGTGTGTGTTGCTATAGTTCCACACTTTACTATTCGAAAGGATACCTACGTGCTTACGTGGGTGATTCCCCATAGCCAGTTTACCGGCGCGTGTACTCACATTGGAAGCAAGCGTCACAAAAATCAGGCACTCATTTAAAGTTGAGGGTTTATTAGAAAGCAACCCGGTTTCCGGCGACTTGCCAAACAAGTCGTCGACACGAAGTGTGGCGCCCATTGCCGGATTTTGTTTATCCGCCCAGGTAAACGTTTTGCAGGTCTTACTGAATTCATATCCCATCATGTGCGAGACATAATGGGCACAGTGGTTTTGATCATTTCGATTAGCAATCGAAAAAGGGCATAAATCTTTGATCGATTTATGCAGGCCACGGCCTAATTCTGTTGGAATAAGTGACATTCCACCCTCCTAAGGATTCGTTCATTGGCTATGAATGTTCAAGGACGTAGTAAATAAGAGTTCTTGTCCGTAAGTTTATGTCTGTATCGTTGAATTTTCCATGAGATTTTACAACCTATCCTGAATGTATTCATGTTCTCAGGCAAGTTACTTACCTCGGCCGTATAGGAAAAATATCGCCCTTTTTACCCAAGTCCAACGGTAATGGCTCTGAGGCGGTTTTTTAATACTGGCCAGGCTATGGCGTAACCACGCGCGCCGTACGCCGCTGGGGGAGACGATCACTCCCCTCTGGCGCAGTTCATTGCTGACACGTACTTGACCATGCGTGGGATAGTCGAAGGTATTCTTAACCGAACAAACACAAAGCCCGGCACTACTGGGCTTTGTGTTTACTCACAAGCTGCAAAATATTTTTTCTCTGATTGCTCATCTATAACTAGCGCTTCATCAGCTAGCGCCTTTGTTAATTCTCTTCTTTTTTCTGGCTCATCAGGAAAGTTAACCGATACATGTCTTGGTGGAACATCGTCGTAGATTGTTTCCAGGTTAAGTTTTATAAATGATTTATGCAAAAACTTAACATAGCCAATATGGATTCTGCCTTTGTCGGGATTATCGACATGCTCATGACCATGTATGCATACCTCAGAGTGTTGCATGCCGGTAATTTCTGTCATAGAAAGCATTTCGCCGTCCTTAGGTTTTAATGAGGCAGGTCGTGGGCTGCCGTCTGAACGTATGTCCTTCGTTTTAAATATGTATTTTGCCAATGAATCATCGTCATGAAGCTGCTTCATAGACTTCCTTTATTAATAGCTTAATACGTGATGGAAATTTTCCATCGAAATCAAATCTGCCGCTGAGGCGGTTATCTTTGGTATAAAATCCAGCAAATAAAATTAAATTGGTGTCTGTAATGTATATAGAGAAATTCCTTTTGCCCTTGGACCATTCAAATTCAATATAGCCATCGTTATCTGGGAGGATCTCCGGTATGGGTAAATCTGCGGGTAGCACAGCGAGTAGTTTGGTCGCATTGAAATATGTTACGTCTGCTATAGGTTCGGCATTGTCACCATCCCAATCTGGTTCTTTGGTTTCTTGAAAAACTTCATCTAAATCTGCCAGTAAATTTTGTAGTTGCCGAAAACTAATTTTGTTGTCTTCTTGAGGTCCGGTAACATCCTTCTTATTAGGCAATTCAAAACGCGATTGCGCCGTCGATGGCTCTGGCATCGATTGCGGGTTGTTTTTAAATAAAGTGGCTACGTTTGAAGGCATATTATTTATAAGGCTCCAATGCGGCATCAGTTAGGCTTCCAAAGAAGATCGCGTTTCTTTTTTCTCTCATTTTATTGAAAGTTTCCCAAATATCATTTCCTTTGATATCTTCCTGCAGTTTTATTTGAAAAATATCAACGTCCAGAATAAAGGGTAAATAGGCTGGCCCCGGTGTTTCTTCCTCAGCGTCTAGAGTTACTTGCCGTATAGTGGAGGTGCATCCTATATCTTCCAGCGGAACCACCACAAACGTCTCAAATTTTGCTAGTTTATTTGGCAGTTCATCGTTGTATTTAGGTAATGGTTGAAACGTGGTTATATAGTTTTGAAAATTAAAATCATCTGTTAAGGGGAGTTTTAGTTTGTTTATATAGCGCATACCGATACGCGAGATTTGTGTTTGTGGTACAAAGCCTATGTATTTATTGAATATATCTCTTGTTGTATCTTTCAGTGAAGGCCATGACTCGTAAGGTGGCAGGAAGCTGACGACTAACTTATCAATTTCACCGATCACTATGCGGTTGTTTTGCGCATTGTGCATTTTGAATCCGCTAGGGTGTGCATCAAACTTATGTTGCTGGCCTGCTTCTTTTAAATACATAAACTCAAATCGTTGGCTCTCAACGGGCTTTTTGTTTGGGTAGTTTGTTAATGAGTTAGCAAACTCCTCCAATTTGCTTATTTTGATATCCTTATTTGGATTAAATCTAATCTCTAAGAGTGCTTCGATGATAGGGGGATTTTTTAGTGTGGTTATTTCCATAGTGAGTTATCAACCCTTTATTTCAGAATCAATCACGTGTGGTAATTTGGAGTGATTAAACACCTATTAGGTTTTTACTTTCTTCTTTAGTTGCATGTTCTCTATAACGTATCGATTAGCTGGATCAGTTGACGTTTATCCTTAGCGTCCATCTTCTTGATTTGTTGCATCCACCGTTGCAGCCGCGTATCGGCCTGGCGAGCCTTTTATTGACTTTAAGGACTGTCCCTACCAAAAATTCCCGCCAATCATCGCTTGTAAAAATCTAACACGATTTTTACATTTTCCCAGCATTAAATCGCCTTTGTGAATTAGTTTCGAAAGATTATTTAAGTTAGCAATTGATTGAATTGCGTGCAAATTCCGGCATTTAATCAAAACAGAAAACAGGGTCAGGCTTGTATCATTGCATTATTGAACCCGCACTACTAAGCTAATCCTCATGCCGAGGAAACCGCGATTACATATTGCCGGCGGAGTCGATCACGTCATGCCACGGGGTAACGCTGGTCAGGCGATATTTTTCATGATGAAGACCGTTATCATCTCTATCTTTTACTCCAAGAAGGAATATCACGGTACGGCCATCGTATCCATGGATTCTGTTCAACGAGTAATCCCCTGCACTTAGCCGCATAAGTGGGGGGAGAAGCCGTTATCGGGTAACCAGCAAATGGTTGCCTGTCGCTAGTTGAGAGGAAACAGGAAGCAGCCTCATTCTGACCCCAATTGACCCACATCCTTAACCCCCATTTCTCACCAGGCGGCCACCAAAAGCCAAGATGAGATGGAAATACAAACGATTATGCAATTTAAATCCTTAACACACTGTTTCAACTTTCGGCCTATCGCGGTTCTGGCTTGTCATCGTGTCCGTATGCTTGCTCTTCACTTTTGTACAGGAAGTACTTATGCCGCGAAGCACAAGGATGTGCGAGAGCGGCCAAGTGGTAGCTACCACTTTCGCTCCAGTGCGTCGCCTACGAACACGCTTCATCGCAAGGCAGTCCTGCCTCACGATGAAGTCCAGCCTGGCCATCCCTGGTCGGGCGTTCGCGGCTTATCCGCCGCTCACCCTTCGCCAGCTCCCGCGATCCTGGTGAGAAATGCGGGTTAAAGTCTCGTTTTCTCCCCTGAAAAACACCCCGCGAAGGACTCTTGAAAGCTTTATTTAACCTAAAATACCTTTAAAGACAATCAGTTAACAGGGGACGACCCTGATTTAATCACCCTGATGTAATCCTGGTTTAAATGATTTAATAATGTAGTTATATTGACATTTTTGTCAATATAACTACATTATTAATAACTATGTATACCGACTTACAACTGCGTGAGGTGTTCCATCTTTGTTTTCTGGAGCGCCTGATCAAACTGACGGCGCCTGGCCTTTACGCATTAAAGGGCGGGGTGAACCTGCGCTTTTATTTCAAAAGTCCGTGTTATTCGGAAGTTATGGATCTGGATGTCTTTGCCGGTAGTGTCAGCACATTGAAGAAGAACGGTTACAAGATTTTACAGGAAGCGAGCTTTCTGCGCAGCCTGCAGGTGTATGGCGTTGACGGCATCGAGATCAATGATCCTGACAAGGCCAAGCATACGGAGGTCACCCAGCGTTTTCGTGTTGGGCTCATTACACAAGCTGGTCAGCGCCTGCCGTCGAAGGTGGAATTTTCCCGCCGAACGGAACAGCAGCGGGTAAGCGAGCAGCTTGTGACAGAACGGATCGATCCGGACATCGCCCGTCACTATCGAAAGCTGAGTTTCCCGGTACAGCATTATACCGGTGAAGTGGCGGCCCTGCAGAAAGTCGCGGCATTGTACGGCCGTCAGACCACGCAGGCACGTGATGTGTTTGATTTAAGCGTGCTATATGCCGGTGGCTATATCAATCGCCAAATGATTCAGTCTGCTTTAAGTGATGAAGAAAAAACAAAAGCCTGTGACTGTATCCTGTCGCTGGGATTTAGTGAGTTTGCAGGCCAGGTGATCGAGTTTTTACCCGAATCGGAACGTGCCCAATATGACAGCCCCGCGGCATGGGCCGCGCTGCAGGATGACGTTCTGGCATTGTTTGGGGTATAAACGTGTTAAGCCTGTTCAACCAGCCAGAGGCTGTGGTGTTTGCCACGCGTGATTATGCCGTGTTGACAGGAATGTCATTGAGCGCCGCCTCACGGCAGTTGAATCGTTACGCACAACAGGATGCGATTGCGCATATCACCAAAGGTATCTGGGCTAATACTCGGCATCCATACTTTACACCGCTGGCATGCACGCCGTATCTACTGGGCAAAGAACAAGGCTATGTGTCGTTTTTAACGGCTTTGCATTTACATGGTATCCTGTCGCAGATCCCCGCCCGGTATCATATCGCCACGACCGGGCATACGCGCACATTGAAAACACCGGTCGGCGAGTTTGACTTTATCCGTTTAAAACCGGAGTTAATGCGGGAGGGGGTGGAGTGGAGCGAAACGAAATTACCTTACCCGATTGCCTCGCCGGAAAAGGCGCTCATTGATAGCTTATATATCAGCACACGTAAAAACCGGCGCTTTGCCGCCTTGCCGGAGCTGGAGCTATCGCGTGACGTATTTAATCACAAACGGTTTAAAACATTATTTGAGCGTTTGCCTCTGTCATCGAGAATCAAAAACGCGATGTTGGACAGATATCATGTCATCCGGAAATAAGCTTCCGCAATTTCCAGAATATTCGCCAGCGCCCTTCCATCCAAAAAAATCGTGAACCCGGACCTGATCCTGTTACTTTCTAAAAGGTTAAATGGGTTAAATTGTCCGGCGAATTCGCGCTATAATTCAGAAAGTCGATCCATTTGTAAAGCCTTACTGATCTATAACCAGGTACCCCCGATGCTTGATACCATTAAATCACACTTGAAAGCTTCCTGCGCAGTGAAGCAGCAGATACTAGCGAATAACGATATTCTGGATTCGATTCGCAAAGCCGCGGTGCTGTGCATCGAGGCGTTGAAAAACGGCCGCAAGGTGATGCTGGCCGGTAACGGCGGCAGCGCCGCGGACGCGCAGCATATTGCCGCGGAGTTGGTCGGCCGGTTTGAAACTGAACGTCCGGGATTACCGGCGCTGGCGTTGTCGGTTAATACGTCCACCGTGACCGCGGTTGCCAACGATTACAACTTCAATAATATCTTCCGCCGGCAGGTGCAGGCGCTCGGTCAGGCCGGGGATATTTTTATCGGTATCTCGACCTCGGGCAATTCCGCCAATGTGATCGCCGCCATCGAGCAATGTAAAACGCAAGGCATAACGGTGATCGGCATGACCGGCGAAAGCGGCGGCAAGATGCGGGAGTTATGTGATCTCTGTATCCGCGTGCCGGCCAGCAATACCGCCCGCATCCAGGAAAGTCATATCACCATCGGTCATATCATCTGTTCCCTGATCGACAGCGCGCTGACGGCCGGATAAGCTGCCAGTTTGCACATTCTGGGCTGGTTTATTGGATTGGCCTAGCCCGCATTTCTCACCACCCTTCTGCTGCGACGGCCCAATGGCACGCCCTGTCTGGTTTCCGCTCGGTCGGAGTGCTCGACAGAGTGTCGACTATGCCTGCGCGCTCCTCGGACGCGAAAGTCAGCCATGCCGCACCCTTGAGCCATCTCGCGACGAACGGTGGTGAGAAATGCGGGCTAGCAGTTTGATGTGTTCAACCGTGATGTATGTTTTGCCGTTGGTCGGATGAGGGCGCGCCCCGCAGTAGTGTCGACAGACCGTCCAGCCGCAGGGATGCGGCTGTCGAGCCTACAGGGACGTATTCACGGCGTGTCTGGCAACACTACTGCGGGGCGGCTTGCCATGGACGATATAGCGTTTGTTGTAATGATAGGTGGGCTAGCATCTCGCGGTTTTCTGCATAAACTCATCCAGCTTGCGGGTCACATCTTCCACCGTAATGCGTTCCATGGTGCCGGGATCGCGCACCCGCAATCCCCAGGATAACTCGGACGCCTCTTTGCCATGTTTGGCGCGCACCGCTTCATGGTATTTGTCGATCACCCATTCACCGGAAAAATAGGGCCGCGCGCGGTCGGGGTTGGTGCAGGCGTACAAGCCGATCACCGGTGTGCCGGCGGCGGTCGCCATGTGCGCCGGGCCGGAATCGGGAGAAATAACCAGGGTGGCTTTTTTTAAAATCGCCAGCAGTTGTTTCAAGTTCGTTTTGCCGATGAGATTTATGATAGGGATCTTGCATTGGGTTTCGATGTCCTGGCCCATTTCCAGTTCGGTTATGCTGGGGCCGCCGGTCAGCACCACGCGAAATGCGTATTGCTTAACAGCATAATCACACACTGCCGCATAACCGTTACTGTGCCAGTTACGGTAGGACATGCTGGAGCAGGGGCTGATGACCAACGCAGGTTGTTTCCCCGGCAACAATGCCTCCGCCTGCTGTTGATCGGATTCAGGAATCGGAATATCCCAGCGCAACTCGCGTTCGTTAATGCCCAATGCTTCCGCGAAACCGAAAAAGCTGTCCATGACATGTTGATTGCGGTGCGCCGGTATTTGCGCGTTATTGAACAGCCATTGCAGGTCTTTGGCGCGGGCGCGGTCAAAGCCGATACGGACAGGGGTATTGACCAGCCGATTCACCACACTGGAACGCAGCGACATCTGCATATGCAGCAGGGCGTCAAAGCGCCGGCTGCGCAAGGCTCGCCGCACATCCCAATAAGCTTTCACGCCACGCGATTTGTCAAAGACAATAAACTCGATGCCCGGAATATCGCGCACCAGGCTCGCTTCCAGCTTGCCGATGATCCAGGTGAGTTTGGTGGATGGCCACTGCGACTGAATAGTGCGCGCGACCGGCAGGGTGTGGCAGATATCCCCGACCGCCGACAGGCGCAGGATGCATATAGACTCAGGCGCGGATTGGAAAGGTAGCGGCATCCGGTTGCGTGATTACCTGTTGTTTAACGTCTTTAATTAGCGGCGGTTAACGCTGTTTCAGTAGATCGTCAAAATAGGCAATGGTTTTAATCAGGCCTTCTTCCAGTGGAATCTTTGGCTCCCAATCGAGTTCGCGCCTCGCCAGGCTGATATCCGGCTGGCGTTGCTTGGGATCATCCGTTGGCAGCGGTTTATAAACGATTTTGGATTTGGTGCCGATCATGGCCACCACTTTTTCGGCTAGTTCCTTGATGGTGAATTCCCCGGGATTGCCGGTGTTCACCGGACCGGTGAAATCATCGCGGGTATTCATTAAGCGAATAAACGCTTCCACCAGGTCGTCGATATAGCAAAAAGAGCGGGTCTGGCTGCCATCACCATAGATCGTGATGTCCTCGCCTTTCAAGGCCTGCACAATAAAATTGGAAACCACGCGCCCGTCATTGGGATGCATGCGCGGGCCATAGGTGTTAAAAATTCTCGCCACTTTGATTCTCAAGTTATGCTGCCGGCGGTAATCAAAGAACAGGGTTT
The DNA here is from genome assembly GCA_022627515.1 of Gammaproteobacteria bacterium. Classification (GTDB taxonomy): domain Bacteria; phylum Pseudomonadota; class Gammaproteobacteria; order SZUA-152; family SZUA-152; genus JAKEGK01. The sequence continues at coordinate 6,731 of JAKEGK010000020.1, read as the reverse complement.
CCGCGCAGCGCTTGCCCTCGTCGTAGCAGGAGCGGAAGCCGATGGGATTGACGTGACCCCAGTAGTCTTCGGTTTGCGGATGAATCTGCGGATCGCCGTAGACTTCACTGGTGGAAGCCTGAAAGATTTTGGCGCGGGTGCGTTTGGCCAGCCCCAGCATGTTGATGGCGCCGTGCACGCTGGTCTTGGTGGTTTGCACCGGATCATACTGGTAATGAATGGGCGATGCGGGACACGCCAGGTTATAGATCTCGTCAACCTCGACATAGAGGGGAAAGGTGACGTCGTGACGCAGCAACTCAAAATAAGGATTATCCATCAGATGCGAGACATTATCCTTGGTGCCGGTAAAAAAATTATCCAGGCAGATAACGTCATTGCCTTCATTAAGCAGGCGTTCGCAGAGATGGGAGCCAATGAATCCGGCGCCGCCGGTAACGAGAATTCTTTTTCGGATGTGCATTGCGTCGTCCTTTATTCAGAAAAGACAGTTTAACAAAGACAGGTAATTTATCTTTGCCAAATGCCAGTCATTGTATTTTGTGTCAGGCTGGCTATTCTAGCACAGTATTGCCAAAGGTTATGCTGGCCACGGTTGCCGAGGGTGACTGGCAAAAGGATGTCTGTCACAATAACCGGGCGTTTAAAATTTCCCGCGTATTATATCCGAGATAACCGGTGAAACCAGCACAATTACAACAAAATCAGGACTATTTTCTTTTCGATCCGGAGGCGCTGGATCAAATCAGTTACAGCCATTTTGATCCCGCTTATTATCAGCAGCATCATACCTTGCGCGGGCAGGCGCGGGGCCGTGGCGCGGCTCATTTTATTACACTGACCGGCAATCTGTATTGCGTGCTGCGCCATTACCGGCGTGGCGGCTGGATGGCGCGCCTGACTGAAGACAAATATTTATGGAGCGGCCTTGACCGGACGCGCGCGTGGCGGGAATGGCATTTGTTACGCGCGATGGTTGAAAAGCAATTGCCGGCGCCCCGGCCGGTTGCCGCGCATGTCCGGCATCGCGGCTGGTATTACACGGCGGATATCATCACGCAACAGATCGCCGCGGCGCAGTCATTGGCGGTGCTGTTGGAAAAAGCAGAGATGCGCGATGATTTATGGCGGCGGCTTGGCAATACTATCCGGAGTTTCCATCAGCAAGGCATATATCACGCGGACTTGAATGCGCATAACATCTTAATCGATGATAAAGAGCGTTTTTACCTGATCGATTTTGATAAAGGGGAACAACGCGCTCCCGCGCCGGCCTGGCAGAGAGCCAATATCGAACGTTTGCAACGCTCGTTGCAAAAACTCACGCTGCAAAATCCGCGAGGATTTCATTTTAAACCGCTGCATTGGGATGCTTTATTGCAAGCTTATTCATCCGGCAACTGACAATAACGGCTAATGGCTGACGAATAGCGTTGCAGCATATCGCTGTTGCGCTGCATGAACTGTTGCGCGCGTTCTTCCAGCGCCTGGCGTTTGGCGTGGTCTTGCAGCAACTCCGTTAGCTCACGCCGCAACTGTTCATAATTATCAACCTGTATCACCGCCTGCTGCGCCAGCAATCCGGCCGTTTCATCGGTGAAATTGTGCATGAATGGTCCAAACACAATGGCTTTACTTAACATGGCCGGTTCCAGGAGATTGTGTCCACCGACCGGGACGAATGAGCCGCCCATGATGACAAGTTCCGCGCTTGCCATAAAGCCTGTCAGTTCTCCCAGTGTGTCGGCGAGATAAATCCGGGTATCTGCTTGCACTTTGTCATTGCGGCTGCGCACCGCCGGCTTGACGGACAAACTCTCAAGTTGCCTGACAATGTTGTTACTGCGGTTGGGGTGCCGCGGCGCGATGACCAGCAATTCATCCCGCGGCTGCATCGCGAGCCAGAGGCGCGCCAATTGCAGTTCTTCATCATCGTGGGTTGACGCCGCCAGCACGAAAGGCCGGGGCAGCGTGATGGGTTTTACCTGCGCCACTGGTTTGGCGGCGCTGAATTTAATATTACCCACCACATGCACTATGTCCGGCGCGGCGCCAAGTTCACGAAAACCATCCGCGTCCTTCTGTGACCGGGCCAGAATTGCCGTCACATGCTGCAAGGCGCCGCGATACAGATTGCGGATCCAGCCGACAGTGCCGAGCGTTTTGGACGATACCCGGGCGTTTACCACGAGCAGCGGAATCGCCTGGCGCGCGCAAGCCTGATACAAATTCGGCCAGAGTTCGGTTTCCATGATCAGCGCGCAACGGGGTCGCAAGGTGTTGAGAAAACGCCGTACGGCGCTACGCCAGTCTAGCGGCAGGTAAATGTGAATGGCCTGATCGCCCAGACGTTGGCGGACCATTTGCGCCCCGGTCGGGGTGACGGTAGTGACCACCATGTTCAACTTCGGATATTGCTGATGCAGCGCCTTGAGCAGGGGTTCCGCCGCCAGCACTTCCCCCACTGACGCCGCATGCAGCCAGATGACGGATTCCCGCCGAGGAGGACAACCGAACCCCAGCCGTTGTTGCAAATAGCGAAATTGCCGGTGGCGCACTGCGAGCCAAAACGTATAAGCGAATATTGGCAGGGCGGCTATCCAAAGCACCAGCTGATAGCGCCACAGGCTGTTCCGGCGGCGGTCTGATTGATTATTATTGGTCATAGCATTGATAACGGCCCTGGTATATTTTATATGCCCTTTATTTGCGCACCCCGGAATAGTTCCTGCCTGAATCGGCTATAATGAATCGGTATTGAACTTGCACCAGGACGGCCAGTCCTATCTCAAAATCGATCGGATACGCTCCTGAACCGGGAGCAAATAATGAAACACGCCAAAGGGTAAGCAGTTTAAGCGGATGTGGCAACCGGTTCTTGCCTTTTCCAGGCGCATTCCGGCGGTTATTCCAAAGTACATTGGCTTTGAGGGATATGATAGAATTCCGCGCTTTAGGCGGCACAGCACTGAATCCCGGTTACTGATGCCACCAGGCAAAAATTAATTAAGCGCTGGTTTACAATTAACCAGCGTTCAATCAACTGCATTGTTGCTTACCAATGTCTATTTACAATATTCCCAAACTGCTTCGATTCGCCTTTTCAGTTGTTCTCATCAACATACTGGTTTTTGGCGTTTTTCGTTTTGCGTTCTGGGCCTATTTCAACAGCCCGGCAGATCCGATTGATTCCGCCACCCTGGCGAACGCCTTTTTCATTGGCTTTAAATACGATGCGCGGCTGGCGTTGCTCATGGTATTGCCGTTATTACTGCTGGCCTGGGTACCGGTCATTAATCCTTTCGCGGAGGCCGAACAGTCTGCCGCACGGGGCAGCAGGCACTTCTGGATCGGCTATCTGGCCGTGATGTTCGCCCTGGCGCTGATCGTATACTTCACCCATTTTGCTTACTATGCGTATTTGCGCGTGCCGCTGGACGCCACCATCCTGCGCTTTTCCGCCAATCCCAGCACTTCGTTACTGATGGTCTGGCAATCCTATCCGGTAATCTGGCTGGTATTGGGCTGGATGCTGATATCGTGTGGTTATTTTCTGGCGCTTTCTAAATTGTTTCAGTACTTCGAGCGGCAACCGGTGCTTGCCGTGCGCCGCCGCTTTAAAGCCGCTGTCGTGTCAACCGCGGGTTTTATCGTGGTGTTCGGGATTTATGGCAAGGCGTCATATTATCCGCTGCGCTGGAGTGACGCCTATTTCAGCACCCACTCGTTTGCGGCGGCGGTGACAGTCAACCCGGTGGTTCATGCGGCGTCCACCCTGAAAAACCGGGAAGTGCAGTTCGATAAGGACGCGGTTGCGCAGCATTACAATCAGATAGCGGATTATCTGGGCGTGGACGAACCCAATAAAGAGAGTCTTAACTTCAAACGCGTTGGCCGGCCCAACGGCTTACATGTGTCGCGGCCCAACATCGTCATTGTATTGCTGGAATCATTTGCCACGTATAAAACGGGATTGTCCGGGAACGCGCTGGATCCAACACCGTATTTTGATAGTCTGGCCAGAGACGGCATTTATTTCGATAATTTTTTTGTGCCCCATACCGGCACCGCGCGTTCGGTATTCACCGCGCTAACCGGCCTGGCTGACGTGGAAACCCAACGCACCTCGTCCCGCAATCCCTTAATCGTCAACCAGCGTACCATCATCAATGCATTCGAAGATTACGGGAAATTGTATTTCATTGGCGGCAGCGCCAGCTGGGGCAATATACGCGGCCTTTTGTCCTTCAATATTCCGGGACTGCAACTGTATGAAGAAGGCAGTTATACATCACCACGCACCGATGTGTGGGGCATATCGGATTTGCATCTGTTTGAAGAAGCGAACAGGGTGTTGCGCGCACAGCAGAAACCGTTTTTTGCCATCATCCAGACGTCAGGGAATCATCGCCCGTACACTATTCCGGAAGACAAAGGTGGATTTGAGGTGAGTGATCTGCCTAACAAGGATGTCCTTGAGCACGGATTTCATTCGGTGGGCGAGTATAATTCCTTCCGCTTTATGGATCACAGTATTAAAGTTTTTTTTGAAGCCGCGAAACAGGAGGCTTATTTTAACAATACAATCTTTGTGTTTTTTGGCGATCACGGTATTCACGCCAATGCCGGCAAGCATACGCCCCGGTTTGAGGAACAGTTGAATATTCATGGACTGCGCGTGCCGTTTGTGATCTACGCGCCTCAATTGCTGCCCAAAGGCAAGGTGATCAGCAAGATTGCCAGCGAAGTGGATGTGCTGCCGACCATCGCCGGCCTCGCGGCCAATGGATATGTTAATACCACCATGGGGCGCGATCTGCTGGATGAACGGTTTGACAATGCGCGTTATGCGTTTACCGTGACTCATGGGCACGGGCTGCGCATTGGCTTGCTGGACGACCGCTATTATTTTCTCATGAACGATGACGGCAGTAACAAGGTGTTGCATGACATGCGTTCCGGGAATCCGCGTGACAATGTCATGACACAATTTGCCGGCAAGGCGCAGGAATTCGAGCAATTGTGCCGGGCGATTTTTGAAGCCACGCGTTACATGCGTTACCACAATTCCCGAAGTTAACATTCTTATGCCGGCTTCGTTAAAAATAATTCTGTCCGTTGCCGTTGTTGTATTGATGGCGTTATCGGTGATGTTACCGGCGAAGTTTGATGTGATCGCCCCGCGCCTCGGAACTCCCGTGATCGTTCAACCGGGCGCAACAGTTGACGTCAAGGTGAAGTTGACCCTGCCGTTCTGGCAGCCGCAATGGCAGGTATCGCTGGCATTGCGTGATGAACGTATTCCGTTGGATGTCACCGGTGGCTACATGAATGTTGCCTATCAGACAATGTCGGTACGAGTGCCTGGTACTGTGGCCGCCGGAAGTTACTCGCTCGTCCTGTCCGATGGCGCTAATGAAATGATCCGTTCCAAAGCCGTGCATGTTGTCCAGGAATTTCCACAACAGGTTTCCATTGTGCAAATGGCGGATCTGCCCACGCTGGGCCGCGGTGATGGTGATCAGCGCCTGCAACAGATCATTGATGAAATCAATATCATCAACCCCAACCTGGTGTTTTTAACCGGCGACATCGCGTATGGCGGCGCCTGGGACCAGTATCACCGCCTGCTCGCGGCGATGGAAAAAATCAACGCGCCGGTGATAGCGGCGCCGGGCAATCACGAATACGAAGGCTGGGCGGGATTTCTGAGCTTGATAGGCGAGCCCTATCATTCCGTGCAGTATGGCAAGCTGCAGGTGATCAGCCTGAACTCGGGGCACGGCCGTGATCAATTGACAGAATCACAATACCGCTGGCTGCGCAATGAACTGGAAAATCTGCAGGGCAGGACACCTGTGATGCAGTTTCATCATCCGATGCAGCGCCGGCCGGAAATGCGCGGTTATCTCGCCGTGCATGCGCAGGATCTGGCGCCATTATTTAAACAATTTAATGTTCCCATAGTGCTGTCCGGCCATTGGCATGGCGACGCCGTCTACGATGAAACCGGGCAGGACCGCCGCGATACCTGGGATTTTCCCGGCACGCCCTATGTGGTAACGACAGCCGCCGGTGCTGATTTACGTGAGAAATATTCCAGTTCACCCTTGCACTATGGTTATCGTTTGATTCGCCTGGATAACGGCAAACTGACATCGTACACCTATGATATGGACGGCGACGGCATACGCGATGCCACCAGTTCTATTCCCATGGGTAAATTGCGCAGCGTGCCTCAAGGCGATATGGCCGTGCTGGTGGAAAACGAATTGCATGAATCGTTTGCCAACGCGCGGGTGCGGATCAGGGCGCCCGGTGACAATATGAACCTTGCGCCGGATGCCGGGCGCCTGGTCAATCGTTACAGTGATGGTGCTTTTGTTTATTATGAGGTTGAGTTTCCGCTTGCGGCCGGATCTCAACAACGTATCCAATTAATTAACGGAAACTCCTCGCGATGATTCACTACCTGTTACTCTATCAGTTTCCGTTTCTTTATTGCGTAACCATTGCGATGGGATTGGTGGTGTATGGCTCCGATCTTGATAGTGTGGTAGGTAATTTATATTACATTCCTTTGCTTTTACTGCCCGTGCTGCACGCCGTTGTTAGCAGGCTTTACCGGCCATTGGGTTCGTTTGCCGCCGCCTCATCAGTGTTGCTCTCTGGCGCTGTGGTGGCGCTAGCAGCATACCAGCTGCTGCATTTTTCCTATTGGGATGAGCATT